>CAMMZE010000009.1 GCA_946529195.1 uncultured Lachnospiraceae bacterium | reverse complement strand
GCGTGGATCGCCTGCAGGCATTCCTGCTGGGTCATGGCCCGCTCACAGGCAATATTTCCCGTTCCGCGGCGAACCTTGCGGTCAATCACCTGGCCTGCAGCCAGCTCTTTCTGCGGATAATTCTCGCAGTCCATGCCCAGATCGGCCACAAAAACGCGGGCATTTGCCCGTTTGGCCATCAGGCTGACACAGGAATGCCCTGCCGCAATCTGGTCCGCGACAATCCGGGTCACTTCGCTCCCCGTCTGCGTCACGCCCTCCCGGACCACGCCATGGTCTCCGCATAAAACAACAATTGCCTTGTCATCGATCTCGATCTCTGCCTTTCCCTGAATCCCCGCGATCTGTGTGATCGCATCCTCCAGCCTGCCAAGGCTGCGGATCGGCTTTGCAATGCTGTTCCAGCGCGACTTTGCCGCCTGCATCGCCTCCTGATCGGGCCTGGGAATCCGGTCCAGAGCCGCGAATATTTCCTCTCTGAGTATGTCTTCCTGCAGCTGCATAATATATCCTCCAACAAGTTTCTTTTCTCTTGCTTTATATTATTATTTCCGTAGTTTTTCGCTTTTTCCTGCCGGATACGGGCTTCCTTTACGGAGAAAACTTGCTTGTCCTGACTTTCCTCCGTAAGATTTCACTTCTCTCCGCCGCCACTGTCTCCGGCATGCCTCTGTGAACCCCGCCGCCTTCTCCGGCATGCCTCTACAAAACTTCTCGCCGCCTCCGGCGCGCCGGGGAAATAGAGGTGGGGAAATCCTGCCAGCAGATTTCCTTTTCGGTACATGCACTTCCACGATTCCGGCCTGCCGGGTTTCCCTGCTGTGAAAGCGCCTTCTGCGTTTTCCGAATCCCAGTAGTGGAATTCGTGTGCCCGCAGGGTCGTCCCTGCCGGGCCGAGTATGGTCTCTTCCTCCGCTTCCAGCTGACAGTATCCGAACCTGACCAGCCTGCCGCAGCGGTATGCTTTTCCGGGAATCACCCCTGCCATAGGCCAGGCCTTCCCTTCTGCATCTTCCATCTGCTCATGCAGGTACATGTAGGCCCCGCATTCCGCCAGACAGGGAATCCCTGCGGCTATCGCTTCTGCGACCGCCGTCATCATGCTTCGGTTCTCCGACAATTCCTTGGCGTGAAGTTCGGGATAGCCGCCGCCCATGTAGATTCCATCCAGGTCCTCCGGCAGTTCCCGGTCATGCATCGGCGAGAAGGGAACAAGTTCTGCTCCAAGCCGGCGCAGAAGGTCCAGATTATCTTCATAATAGAAACAAAAGGCCTCGTCCTGCGCAATCCCGATCCGGACAGAACCTGCAAGTCCGGAATCCGTCCCTGCAGCTTTTACGGTCTGATCCGGCACTTCTATGGCCGGCGCTGCCCCGGCGATTTCCAGGATCCGCTCTATATCTACTGTTTTCTTCAATTCTTCCGCAAAGGTCCCGATCCGCTCCTGCAGGTCCCGGATCTCTTCCGGCAGCATCAAGCCCAGATGTCTTCCCGGAAAATGGATCTCTTTCAGGCGGGGAATGTATCCCAGAGCCGCGATATGCAGCGTATTTTCAATCTCTTCCCGCAGCGCCATATACTGCTTCTGGCTGCAACGGTTCAGAATCACGCCACGGATCTGCTGATCGCTGCGGTAGTCCAGAAAGCCCCTGATCAGGGCTGCCAGCGAAAGCCCCGCTCCTGCCGCATCCACGACCAGAATAACCGGCGTCTGCGTAATGGTCGAGACTTCATAAGAACTGCCCTTCGTGCTATTGCCGCCCAGGCCATCATAATAGCCCATCACACCTTCGATCAGGCAGATCTGTGCATCTGCCTGCATGGCCCCCCGGGCCAGACAGCCGCGCAGGGTCTGCGCATCCGCCAGCCAGGAATCCAGATTGCGGGAAGGTGTCCCGAGAATGGTCCGGTGAAACATGGGATCAATATAATCCGGGCCGCATTTGAATGCTGCTGTCCGGTACTTTTCTTTCAAGATCGCAAGCAAGCCGCAGCTGATCATGGTCTTACCGCTGCCGCTGGCCGGCGCCGCAATCATAATCCGCGGAATCTGAAAAACTGCCATATCAGCCACTCCACCAGTCCTTCCCTTTCTCTTCTTGCGTGCAGCTTACTTTTCTCCGCCATTCCGGCATATTACACGCCTACCGGAAGCGCCGCCCGCACTGCCTCCATCATACCACAGACAGCAAAGAATGCTCAAGTCCCCTGCCGTCCGGCGCAGCCCTCTCTCTGTATTGAACGACTCGGGCTGCCCTCACAGGTTGCGCTGCTCCCTCTTCATTGATCTGCCAAAAATGGATCAGGCAGTACGAAAGGAAAGACACGCCAAATCGTACTGTCCGGTCAGCAAGTGTTGTCGGCCTGAATCTGCTTTTCAAAGAGCCCGGACAGTACAAATAATAAGGCATCCCAACCCATACTGTCCGGTCAGCAAGTGTTGTCGGCCTGAATCTGCTTTTCAAAGAGCCCGGACAGTACAAATAATAAGGCATCCCAACCCATACTGTCCGGCCAACAAGTGTTGTCGACCTGAATCTGCTTTTCAAAAAGTGCGGACAGTACGAAACCTAAGCGGCACAAGATCATACTGTCCGCACCTTCTCAAAGGGAGAGTCGGCAGGATTTAATAGGCGGCGCAGCGCTGACGAGGAGGCAAGTCCTAGACCATCTTTTCTCTTCATGCTATACTTATTTTACAACTATTTTAGCAGACACTTTGGAGGAGGGGCTTGCCATGAGACTTAAGATTCTTCTTTTCGCCGGCACGACGGAAGGCCGGCTGATTGCAGAGCATATGGCGGAAAAAGACATTTTGCTGGATGTCAGTGTGGCCACGGAGTATGCCGCGAACCTGCTGCCCGCCGCCTCCAATATCCGCATCTTCACAAACCGTCTGGATGCCGGGCAGATACAAGATTTGCTGCACAGCGAGGGATACTCGCTGGTTTTGGATGCCACCCACCCCTACGCAGAGGAAGTTTCCCGGAATATCCGGACTGCATGCCAGGCAGAAAGGGTCCGCTGCCTGCGCATTTTGCGGGAATCGGAGATTCCTTATCCCGGTGACCACGTCCATTTTGCCACAGATCTGGACCAGGCCATCCGCTATCTTCGCAGAAAAAGAGGTCCCATTTTCCTGACAACCGGCAGCAAGACTCTCCCCCGTTTCATGGAGATTCCGAATGCCAAAGAGCGGATCTTCGCCCGCATTCTTCCTGTTCCGGGTATGCTGGAAGAGATTCTTTCCCTGGGGCTTCCGGGAAGCCATATCATCTGCGCGCAGGGACCTTTTTCCACCGAAAGTAATCTGGCTGCATTGAAATCAGTCCAAAGCCGCTGGGGGCAGGAGCATCCCAATTTTGCGCATGCGCCGATCACCATGGTGACCAAAGAGAGCGGCCAAAAGGGCGGTTTCCCGGAGAAAATGGAAGCCGCTAAACAAGCAGGCGCGAATGTTCTCGTCCTGTGCAGACCTGAGGAGACAACTGCGGATCCGGATTGTCTGAGTCTGACACAAGCCACCGCTATGCTCGACAGTGTCTGCGGACCGATATCAAACGGCTCGCCCCGCGAGGTCTTTCTCATTGGCTGCGGCATGTCGGCCAGCCAGCTGACGCTGGAAGCTGATGCGGCTATCCGGTCCTGCGACCTGCTGATTGGGGCAAACCGGCTTCTGGAGATGACGGCTCATTACGGCAAAAAGACCTTTTGTTCCTATGACTATCCGCAGATCACAGATTACCTGCTTGCAAACCCGCAGATCCGGAAGGCTGCTGTCCTTTTTTCCGGAGACATCGGTCTCTACAGCGGTGCTGCCAGACTGCGCGAATGCCTGGCTCCGCATGCGGACACTTTCTGCATCCGTCCGCTGCCCGGCATTTCCTCGCCTGTGCATTTTCTGGATCTTCTGGGCAAAAGCTATGAAGATGTGCGGATCCTGAGCCTGCACGGACAAAGCACGCCGGTGAGCACTCATCTGCGCACACAGGGAAAACTCCTGGTTCTGCTTGGAAAAAAGGATGATGTTCCCCAGATCTGTCAAAGTCTTTTGGCACAGGGGATGGACGACGCCAGGCTGACTGTCGGTTCCTGCCTGCATTCTCCGCAGGAATCCATCGTCAGCGGCAGCCCGGCAGACCTTGCCGGCCGTGAATTTCCACCTCTTTCGGTTCTTTACCTGGAATATGACAGAGCTGTTCAGGAACCGGTCACACACGGTCTGGCCGATGAGGCCTTCACCCGCGGAGAGGTCCCCATGACCAAATCCGAAATCCGCAGCGTCATTCTTTCCAAACTGGGGCTCACCCGGAATGCAGTCTTTTTCGACATTGGCGCCGGAACCGGGTCGATTGCCGTCGAAGCGGCCCGCATGATTCCGGAGGGCCAGGTGTATGCCATTGAGCGAAAAGAGGAAGCCCTGTCTCTGATCCGGGAAAATGCCGTAAAACTTCAGGCAGATCATCTGCAAGTCATCGCCGGAGCCGCTCCGGAAGCGCTTGCCCAGCTGCCTGCGCCTACGCATGCCTTTATCGGCGGCAGCGGCGGCCGGATCCGGGAGATTTTGCAAACTCTGCTGGAGAAAAATCCGCAGGTAAAAATGGTGGCTTCCGCCATCACCCTGGAAACGCTGGCGGAATTACAAAAAGCGACAAAAGAGCTTGCCCTGCCTGAACCGGAAATCGTCCAGATTCAGGTCAGCCGCATCAAAAAAGCCGGTTCCAGCCATCTCATGCAGGCACAGAACCCGGTATTTCTGGTTACCTTTGCTCCGGCTCACACATAAAACAATTCAGTTTTTCTGAAACCATTCAGTTATGATAAGGAGGTTCCTATGAAATCAGCAGCGATCTTTTTAGCAGACGGATTTGAAGAAATCGAAGCCCTGGCCACGGTCGATATCCTGCGCCGCGGGGGCATCCCCTGCACGACCATTGGCGTAAATGGTCCGGTCAGCACAGGTTCTCACGGGATTCCGGTCACCTGCGATGCAGTGCTGGAAGGCCCTTCCCTTCCCGGATATGACATGATCATCCTGCCCGGCGGTATGCCCGGTGCAGCGCACCTGCGCGATGATGAAAGAGTCCAGACCATCATCCGGACTTATGATGCTGATCCGGACAAATACGTTGCTGCCATCTGTGCCGCTCCCATGGCTCTGGCCGCTGCCGGCATCACCAAAGGCAGACGCGTCACCTCTTATCCGGCCGATGAGTTCAAAGCCTACTTTGGCGACGCAGATTATGTCGACGATGAGCTTGTCGTTGTCGACGGCCACCTGATCACCAGCCGGGGACCCGCGACCGCATTCCTCTTCGCCTACACCCTGACCGATCTTCTGGGAGGCGACAGCAAACCGCTCATGCAGTCCATGCTGGTCAATATGGCCGCCGCCAAGATCCGGACCATGGATATCTGACCGGCAAGCCGGCAAATTCGGTTTCCACAGGACAGGTATTAAAAAGGAAGGCTGTAAAAAAGGCCCTGAATAACAAGAACCACCAGATCAGCAATTTGCCAGTCTGGTGGTTCTTTGTGCTTCCTCTTGCTTTATCAACAAAAACTAATTTTTTCACGCTAATTATACATACTTTGAAAAGGTCAATGTATAATTTTCCTCATTTCTTCTTTTTCTGTGCACTTTCTGAATGCTATTGCAGACAAGCTCTCTTTGCTTTTCTTTTTCCCTGTCTGATATCCGCGCGGCGTAACCATTTTCCCGCCGATCTGCCGGGTTGTCCTGTTTCCGATAAAAACGGTCGTGAACATATCAGCCGCTGTCTGCGCGAGCTGCGCAAGAGACAGGATCTGAATGCTTTCTCCTTCTCTGCCGATCTGCCGCGCCATGCCGCAGACGGTTTCCGCAGGCAGGTATTCCAGCAGGATCTGACAGGCCCGCTTCAAATATCCGGGCCGCTTTTTGCTTTCCGGATTGTAGAGGCAGAGAATCATTTCTGCAGACGCAGCTGCCCGCAGTCTCTTCTCGATCAGGTCCCAGGGCGTCATCGCGTCGCTCAGACTGATGACTGCAAAATCATGCATGAGGGGGGCTCCGAGCAAGGCTGCCCCGGCTGTCGCAGCCGTTACCCCCGGGATTACCTCAATCTCGACGCCGGGATATTCCGGCGACAATTCCCACAAAAGGCCTGCCATCCCGTATACCCCCGCATCTCCGGAGCAGATTACAGCTGTCGTCTTGCCTGCCTGCGCGCTTGCCAGCGCCTGCCGGCAGCGGTCTGCCTCCCGCCGCATGGGTGTTGTGATATATTCTTTGTCCGGAAAATCCGCCCGCACCAGATCCGCGTACACCGTATATCCGGCGATCACGTCACTTTCCGCAAGAGCCCGCCGCGCCTGCGGCGTCATCTGATCCGGACTTCCCGGGCCAATCCCCACAGCATATACTTTATTCAAACTTCAGCCTCCTGTATGCAAGTGCTGCCGCCAAAGTGATGCCGTCAGCCTTTTCCTTTTTCACAATCAAAAGATCGCGCGCCTCCCGGGCCTCAGAGTCTCTTTCCCCGGAGCGCCAGGCTGCCAGACAGGCCGCCCGTTCGCAGACATTGCCGGTTCCGGTCTGTTCCCTCACGAAGGCAGATTCGGAGAAATCCCCTGCCAGCCCTTCCAGCTGGTCTGCCTCGTAAAAACGCAGAGGCAGCTGCCGCTTTTCTGCCAGCGCAAGCAGTCCTTTTTCTTCTTTTTTCAGGGAAATGCTTTCCAGCCCGGCGACTGCCCGCGGATCGATCCGGTGACTTTGCAGAAACTCTTCAAAGGCTTCTTCCAGTGCCTTCTCCGATGTTCCTTTCTTGCAGCCTATCCCGATCCAGACAGATTTTTCCGGAATCAGGCGGAGGGCCTTTTCATCCTCCTGCGGCTGGCGCCAGTCGATCAAAATGCGTGCCGCATCCGCTTCGTCCGTCTGCCTGATCAGATGCGGTAAATCTTCTTTTCCAAGCCATCCCTCCGGCCCGCTGATGCCGATCTCTTGTCCGGCCAGAATATCCGCAGAAATCTTCTTTGCTTTCACTCTGTCTGTCAGAACGAGCCCGTTCTCTGCCGCAAAGGTGTCCACGGCAAAGCGCCCTCTCACATCGGTCGCTGTGGTCAGCACAGGGTCCGCCCCGAGATGGTCTGACAGGTCTTTTGCCAGCCGGTTGGCTCCGCCCACATGGCCGGAAAGCAGGGGAATCACATGCTTTGCAGCCTCATCGACCACCAGCACCGCAGGGTCTGTCAACTTATCTTTGACAAAAGGCGCAATCGCCCGGACCGCGATTCCGCTGGCCCCGACAAACACAAGGGCCCTGCTGTCCGCGAAGCGTTTTCCGGCCCAGTCCTGCAGCCCCTCCTGCAGAGGAATGACCGCATGGCCGCCTTCCCTTCCTTTGTGCGTCGACCAGACCCGGCAGTCCCAGCCTTCCTGCTCCATATAGTCCGCAATACCCTGTGCAAGCTGCGTCCCTTCCTGCGTGAATGACGCTAAAGCTGCATTTTGCGACGTCATTTTATCCGCCTGCTGCTCCGGCTCTGCTGCTGCACGATACTCTGTCGAAAAGGTCGGATCATAGAGCTTTGATCGCTGGCCGGCTCCCTGCAGGACATTCCCGACAATAACCAGGGCTGTTTTTGTGATCTTGTTAGCTCTGGCCGTTTCAGCAAGGTTTTCTATCCTGCAGAGGAAAGTCTTTTCTTCGGGCCAGCTGGCTTTGTATACAATTGCGGCCGGCGTTTCGGGCGGATAGCCGCCGGCGATCAGCTCCTCTGACAGCGCTTCCATCTGACCGGCGCTGAGGAACAGGACCATGGTCGACTGATGCGTCGCCAGCTGCCGGATGGATTCCCGCTCCGGAACCGGCGTGCGGCCGGCACTGCGGCTGATGATAACGGTCTGGGACACACCGGGCAGGGTGTATTCCAGATTCAGGGCTGCCGATGCGCCGAACATGGAACTGACGCCCGGGCAGGATTCGTATGGAATGCCCCTTTTCTGCAGCTCATCCATCTGCTCGCGGATGGCTCCGTAGATGCTGGGATCGCCGGTATGCAGACGGACGCAGACCTTATTTTCCTGCTCCGCCGCAGTCATGACCGCAATCACTTCTTCCAGGGTCATGAAAGCGCTGTTATGGATCTGGCAGCCAGCTTTTGCTGCCTGTAATAATTCCGGATTGACCAGGGAGCCGGCATAGATGATCACATCTGCCTGCTCAATCAGCCGCTGCCCGCGGACTGTGATCAGATCCGGGGCTCCCGGCCCCGCTCCGACAAAATAGACCATATGCCCTCTCCTTCTGTCTGTGCTAATTTCCCCCGCGCGGTGGAAAAGAGGATGACTTCAGTCCTGATCCGGCCGCCGGTACGTTTATCGATATGTTTCTGTATGCTCTGCAGGACACTTTCCATGACCGGTGCGAGCAGGTCTGCCGCCTCCAGCACATCAAGCGCCGCCTCTGTGGTAACACACTCCGCGATTTTGCGCAGGGTTTCCGCCTGGGCGCCGCAGCGCAGGGCGTGCATGGTCAGGATCTCCATCCGGCAATCCGCCACGGCAGAGTGGGTGTTCATGATCCCGCCGGCCACCTTGACCAGCTTTCCGATATGCCCCGCCAAAAGTATAACAGGTACCTGTTGTATTTTTTCAGAGGAATTCTCAGAAGCCCGCCAGCCCGAGGCAGTCTCCTGCACGACAATATCCAGACTGTCCCCGATATAATTGCTGATCTTGACGACCTCTTCTTCCGGGATTCCGTAATTCTCCCGCAAAAAGGCCAGGCCGTAGTTGCCCGGCGCCATCACCAGGATCCGGTCTCCCAGGGCAATTCTCTGCCGGACCGACACGCGAATGGTATCGATCAGGGCTTTTTCGCTCATGGGCTCTACGATCCCGCTGGTCCCCAGGACAGAAAGTCCGCCCTCGATGCCCAAAGCCGGATTCAGCGTGCGGGCTGCTGTTTTCTCCCCGCCCGGAATAGAAATCAGGACCCGGACCTGGCAGGACGCGCCATAGCGCTGCATTTCCTCCCGGACCGCCTGCCGGATCATCTGCCTGGGCACGGAATTGATCGCCGCGCTGCCCGGCGGCTGGTCCAGACCGGGCTTGGTCACCCGTCCGACGCCCTCTCCGCCATCGATCAAGATCCCCTCATCTCCGATCGCTCCAACGCTTCCGCCGCCGGCCGTTCCGGCACCTTCGTCTCCGCCCTCGCAAAGCCTGCTCACCCGGGCGAAGACTTTCATTCCGTTTGTCACGTCCGGATCATCGCCCGCGTCCTTGACGACTGCGCAGCTCACATAGTCCGGGCCCCTGCTGATTTCTGTGATTTCCAGCAGCAGGGTCTCTCCTGCCGGCACCGTCAGCTGCACTTCTTTCACATCTTTCCCGGAAAAAAGCATGGCCGCGGCTGCTTTTGCTGCCGCCGCGGCACATGTCCCGGTCGTATAGCCCCGTCGGAGTTCTTTTCCCGGAGTCTGCGCTCCAGGTCCCTGTGTTTGTCTCAAAACAATCTCCTCCTCGCCGGGGTCATATCTTTTTTCCAGGTTTCTTTTTCTTGTCTTTTTTGTCTTTTTTCTTTTTCTGCACGGAAAAGCCAAATCTGCCGATATGTTCTCCCAGTCCGTAATACTGGCCGTGCGAGTAAACGATCGGTTTTGCCTGCATGAGGTCAAAACGGCCGTTTTCGTCCATATACTGCTCGTCCGCGTAGACGCCTTCCACGCGCGCGATGAACATATCATGGCTGCCCAGCTCCTCGATCCGCTCCACCCGGCAGGCAATATTGACCGGGCACTCCCTGATCATGGGAGCATAGGTCAGGATCCCCTTCTCCGGCGTCAGCTTCAGCTCTTCAAATTTGCTGATGTCGCGGCCGGATTTGACGCCGCAGTAGTCGGTCGCAAATGCGGTCGCCTCTGTGGTGAGATTGACAAAAAACTCTCTGGTCTGCGACAGCATCTGGTGCGAATAGCGGCTTTTTTTCACGGAAATATAGAGCATGGGCGGATCGGAACAGATGGTTCCCGTCCAGGCTACGGTCAGAATATTATAGCTACCCTGTTCATCCCCGGCAGAAACCATGACGGCCGGGAGCGGATAGAGCATATTTCCCGCTTTCCAAAGCTGTTTTCCCATAACTCCTCCTTATGACAGCGCGGTCATCAAAAGCGGCAGGATCTGCTTCTTTCTGGATACAACATTTTCCAGAAGCAGTGCGTGATCGCCCTGCTGCGGATAATCATGGTATTCTCTGACCTTGCGCAGGGCAGCGTCATCCACGCAGACGAGCAGGGTGCTCTCCTTGAGGATGTCCGTCATCATGAGGAAAATCATGTCCATGCCGCCCTCTGTGAGCTCTTCCGCCATGAAAGCGGCCATGCGGTCCGTCATTTCTGCCAGCTCTTCGCCGTCCATGGAAGTGATCTGGCCGACGCCGAATACAGTCTCTCCGGCCTTGAATCTCTTGAAATCCTGGTAAAGGATTTCCCGCTCTGTTTTGGAGGAGAAGTCGCTGCCGGCGCGGAACATGATGCGTGCGTGCTCCTCGGGATCGATGCCTGCGATCTTCGCCAGCTCCTGTACCGCCCTGCGGTCTGCCGCGGTGCAGGTCGGGGACCGGAAAAGGAGGGTGTCGGAAATGATGGCTGAGCACATGAGTCCGGCGATGTCTGCCGGAATCTCCATCTTTTTCTCGCGGAACATCATATAAATGATGGTGGAGGTGCAGCCGACCGGCTGATTGCGGAACATAATGGGCCGCATGGTCTCTACCATTCCCAGCTTGTGGTGATCCACGATCTCTTCGATTTCCGCCTCCTGCAGGCCTTCCACCGACTGGGCAATCTCATTGTGGTCCACCAGAATCACCCTCTTCTTCTCTGCTTTCAGCAGGTTCTGGCGGGTGACCATGCCGAGGTAGCGGTGCTTGCTGTCAAGAACCGGGAAGGAACGGTGGCGGACATTGGCCATGGTCCCTCGAATGTTGTCGACATAGTCAGACATTCTGAAGGAAATGATGTTGTCCCGGAGCATGAAGTATTCGATGGGAATACTTTCATTGAGCAGGCGGGCGGTGATAAAAGTGTCATAGGGGGAGCTCAGCACGATGCAGCCCCTTTCCTGTGCCATACGGAGAATCTTTTCATCTGCCTCATTTCCCATGCAGATGATCAGGCAGCCGGCCTGCATCTCCACAGCGCAGAGCTGGGTCTCGTAGCGGTCGCCGACAATAACCATATCGCCCGGCTCAATATAATTCTCCATCAGATCGGGATTGGCCGCCGCAATCAGAACCTTGCCGGTCGCTGTGCGCCCTTCGATTTCCCCGGTCAGAAGCCTGGCTTCCAGGGTCTCAATGATATTGCTGTAAGGCGTTTTTGCATCCGCCAGGACGCGGCTGTCCTGCACGCCCATAATGGACTTTGCGATATCGCCGATGGTGATCAGACCTTCCAGGGATCCGTTTTTTCTGGCTACTGCAAGTGTGGAAAGGTGTTCCTTGCGCAGGATTTCCCAGGCTCTGCGGATGGAAAGGTCTCTGCTGACGACTTCACCCTTCTCGATCGGCAGATCACTGACCTGAAGGCGTACGTCTTCCAGATATTCCGGCGCTTCATGGCCGAAGGTGCGCAGGACGCAGGCGGTCTCCCCGTTCACGTCCCCGATCCGGCGGGCCTCGTAGCGGTCTGACCCGGTCAGCTGGTTCTTAAAATATGCATAAGCAATAGCAGAACAGATTGCGTCTGTGTCCGGATTTCTGTGGCCGGTTACCACAACTTTCTTTTCTCCTGTCATCTTTTCTGCCCTCCCTTATGCCATCAGCTGTTCCATCAGAACCGGAACAAACTGTTTTTTCCTGGAAACGACGCCTTCCAGAAGGAAATTGCCGTCTTTGCCTGCGGGGCCGAATCCTGCCTCTGCTGTCTCAGCGGCCTCCTGGCCGGCGCAGAGCATCCAGGAATTTTCTGTTAAAATATTGGTCATCAGGAAAAATACCATATCGGCGCCTTCCTTCTGACGGGCCTGCTCCAGGAAAGGCCGGATGCGGTCGCGGATCTGGCAAAGCTCTTCTTCATTCATGGAAGTAATCTGGCCCACGCCGAAGCTGGTATCTCCTGCTATAAATTTCTTGAAATCCTGATAAAAGATCTCCTCATCGGTCTTGGATCCGAAATCGCTGCCCGCGCTGAACATATCTACTGCGTAGGTTTCGGGGTCGATCCCGGCTGCTTCTGCCAGGCGGCGGGCGGTATCTTCATCCAGGGGCGTGCAGGTCGGGGACCGGAACAGGAGGGTGTCGGAAATGATGGCAGAACAGAGGATGCCCGCGATCTGCGGACTGATTTCTACATCATTTTCGTCATACATCTGGGTGATAATGGTTGCCGTGCAGCCGACCGGCCGGTTGCGGACGATTACCGGTTTTACGGTCTCAATGGTGCCCAGCTTATGGTGATCCACGATCTCCAGGATCTCGGCTTCCTGGATTCCGGGAACCGCCTGACCGATCTCATTGTGGTCTACCAGGATAAACTGCTTGCTGGCCATATCGATCAGGTTTCTGCGGGAGATCATGCCGTCATAGTGGCCTTCCCGGTCGGTGATGGGGAAATCGCGGAAGCGCTCATGGGTCATGGTGCCGCGAATATCATCCATATAGGCATCTTTGTTGAATGAGCATGGATCCGGGGTCATGAAATGCCGGATGGGCACGCTCTGGTTGATCATTCTGGCTACCGCATAGGTATCATAAGGCGTGCTGATGACCGCGCATCCGCTTTCCGATGCGATTTTGCGGATGGTCCGGGAAACCGGCGCTCCCTCGCAGGCAATGATCATGGAAGCCTGCTGCTCGATGGCGCTGAGCTGGGCCTCATAGCGGTTGCCCAGAATCACCACATCCCCGGCCTTCAGACGCTGGCGCATACTTTCGGTCGCGCCGGCACCGATCAGAACACGGCCGGTGGTAACTGCCCCGGCCGGTTCGCCTTCCACCAGCTCTCCTTCCAGGGTCTCGATGATATTGCGGTAAGGAGTCTGCGCCTTGGCAAGAATCTCATTGTCAAATACCGACATGTAGGACTTGGCGATATCACTGGTCGTGATCACGCCGCAGACTGCGCCGGATGCATCCGTTACCGCCAGGGTCGATTTTTTGACATCACGCATGATGCGCCAGGCTGCCAGCAGGGAAATCTCGCCCTCTACCGAGGGGGATCTGCTATAGTCTATATCCTGCACCTGTGTGCGTGCGTCCTGCAAATATTTCGGCTTTTCAAATCCAAACCGGTCCAGCACATAGCGGGTCTCATTGTTGAGATGGCCTGCACGTGCAGGCACAAAGCAGACATCCTCCGGCAGACCGTCGCTGTAGCTGGCCGACAGAGCCAGCGGTTCCCCGCGGGATGCCAGCTCATTTTTCAGAGCCGCCAGTGCGATTGCCGAACAGATGGAATCCGTGTCCGGATTCTTATGGCCGATCACATAGATTGTTTTTTTCTTTTCTGTCATAACAACATTCCCTGTTCTATTCATGTTTTCTATTTCTTATCTGTCGCGTGCTTTTTCTTGTTAATTGTGGTCCGGACCGGTCCATCTCACAAATCGCAGATGCTTTTCCCTCTCCGGAGGAAGTTTCCAAAGCCGGGTTTTACCTGCAGGCGCTCGTTTTCGACCACCACAGTGCCCCGGATCATGGTCAGAATGGGCCATCCTTTTACATGCATGCCCTCATAGGGGGTGTAGTCCGTATTGTCATGCAGGATCAGCCGGTTGATGTCCACTTCCCTTTCCGGGTCGAACAGAACCAGGTCGGCATCGCTTCCCACCCGGATGGTGCCCTTTTTCGGATACATGCCAAAAAGCTTGGCCGCATTGGTGCTGGTAACCTTCGCAAAAGTGGTCAGATCCAGTCTGCCTTTGGATACGCCTTCGGAGAAAAGGATGGGCATGCGCA
>CAMMZE010000008.1 GCA_946529195.1 uncultured Lachnospiraceae bacterium | reverse complement strand
CATCATCTTCTCTCCTCTCCTGTTCTCTGTGTGTCCGCAAAAGAGCATCAGGGAATGGAAGCCTTTTCGGAAGAAGTGAAAATGATGTTTGAAGCAGGCAAACTCAAAGCCAGTGAAGAGACATTTCTCACCAATCTGCGTCATTATGAAGAAATCTGCTCGGCAGTATCCAGCCTTACTCTGGCCATGGACAGCCTGGAAAACGGAATGCCGGAAGATTTTATTTCCATAGATCTGACAGATGCCTATCACGCACTGGCCAATGTGGTCGGTGAGGATGTGGGAGATGATCTGATTGACCGGATTTTCAGCACTTTCTGTGTAGGCAAGTAAGTAAAAGGGGATTTTGCTTTGGAATACAGATACGAAGAATATGATGTGGCAGTGGTAGGCGCAGGACATGCCGGCTGTGAGGCTGCCCTTGCCTGTGCCAGACTGGGACTGGAGACCATTCTTTTTACCATCAGTGTGGAAAGTATCGCCCTCATGCCCTGCAATCCCAATATCGGAGGCAGTTCCAAGGGACATCTGGTCCGCGAGGTCGATGCCCTCGGCGGCGAGATGGGGAAAAATATCGATAAGACATTCATCCAGTCCAAAATGCTCAATGCATCCAAAGGACCGGCTGTCCATTCTCTGCGGGCACAGGCTGATAAGCAGGATTATACCCGGGAAATGAGGAAAACCCTGGAAAACACAGAGCATCTGACCATCAAACAGGCAGAGATTGTGGATATCATTGCCGAAAATGGCAAGGTTACCGGTGTAAAGTCCTTTAACGGCGGCATCTATCCCTGCAAAGCAGCGGTTCTGGCAACTGGAACCTATTTAAATGCCAGATGCCTGTGCGGAGAAGCCATTACTTATACAGGTCCAAACGGCCTGAAAGCAGCGACAGGGCTCACCCAGTCCCTGCAAAAGCTGGGAATCGAGCTGGTCCGCTTTAAGACGGGTACTCCCGCCCGTATGGATGGAAGAACCATCGATTACAGCAAGATGGAAGAACAGTTCGGGGATGAGAAGATCGTTCCCTTCTCTTTCACCAGTGACCCGGAGTCCCTGCAGAAGGAACAGGTATCCTGCTGGCTCACCTATACCAATGAAGAAACGCACAAGGTGATCCGTGAAAATCTGGACCGGTCACCTATTTATGCAGGCGTGATTGAGGGAACAGGCCCCCGTTACTGCCCTTCTATCGAGGATAAGGTTGTCAGATTTGCAGATAAAGGCAGACATCAGGTTTTCATAGAACCTGAAGGGCTCTATACCAATGAGGTATATATCGGCGGAATGTCCTCTTCCCTTCCGGAAGATGTCCAGATCAGGATGTACCGGACAGTTCCCGGCCTGGAACATGCTAAAATTGTACGCAATGCGTATGCAATTGAATACGATTGTATTCCTGCAACCCAGCTGAAATCTTCTCTTGAGTTCAAGGCAGTGGAAGGTCTCTTCAGCGGCGGCCAGTTCAATGGCAGTTCCGGTTATGAAGAAGCAGCAGCCCAGGGACTGATCGCAGGTATCAATGCAGCTATGAAAATACTGGGCCGTGATCCTCTGATCTTAAAGAGATCCGATGCTTATATTGGCGTTCTGATTGACGATCTGGTCACCAAGGATGTTCATGAACCCTACCGCATGATGACATCCAGGGCAGAATATCGTCTTCTGCTCCGTCAGGATAATGCAGACCTGCGTCTGACAAAGATCGGCCATGAAATAGGTCTGATCGATGAGGACCGCTATCAGAAACTGCTGGAAAAAGAAAAAGCAATCAAAGAGGAAATCAGCAGAGTTGAAAACGTAAATCTTGGTGCAAATGAACATGTACAGGCATTTCTGCAGGAAAATGGCAGCCCGGCATTAAAAACAGGCGTAAATCTTGCAGATTTAATCAGACGTCCTGAACTAAATTACCAGATAACAGCTGCTCTGGATCCTGAAAGACCTGATTTACCATACGATGTGACCCAGCAGGTAGAGATACAGATCAAATACGACGGATATATCAAACGGCAGCTGCAGCAGGTGGAAAAAGCCCAGAAAATGGAAGAAAAGAAGCTGCCGGCGGATATCAATTACAGCCAGATCAGCGGACTTCGCATTGAAGCCAGACAGAAACTGGACAAGATCAAGCCTGCATCGATTGGTCAGGCTTCTCGTATTGCCGGAGTGACCCCTGCAGATATTTCTGTTCTGCTGATCTATTTAACACAGATGAAAAACCAGGAAACAGTTAAGAGGTGAACGATCATGGCTGATACGGAATATTTAAAGTCCAGAATTGGAAAGCTTGGAATCGACCTTACAGACAATATGTTGCATCAATATGTGACCTATTATGAAATGATAGTCGAAAAGAATAAAGTCATGAATCTGACAGCTATTACAGACTTTGAAGAGTTTGTAGATAAGCATTTTGCAGACAGTCTTTCACTGATCAAGGCAGTTGATCTGTCAAAGGTCCACTATGTAATGGATGTCGGTACCGGAGCAGGATTTCCTGCTATTCCTCTGAAGATCGCCTTTCCTCATCTTCAGATTACCATGCTCGATTCACTGCAAAAAAGAATGCTCTTTATCGATCAGGTTGTGAATGAATTACAGTTATCAAATATGAAAACCATCCACGGCCGGGCAGAAGAAATCGGACATGATCCCAGATACAGGGAAAAATATGACTTATGTGTATCCAGGGCAGTGGCCAATCTGTCAACACTGAGTGAATATTGCATTCCATTTGTGAAAAAAGGAGGATTCTTCATCTCCTACAAATCAGGAGGCTCTCTGGAAGAAATACAGGAAGCTGACAAAGCCATAAAGGTAATGGGAGGAAAAAGAAATCAGCTCTGCCAATTTACACTGCCTGATACAGATATCACAAGAATCCTGGTACCAGTAAAGAAAATAGCTCCAACACCGAAAAAATATCCGAGAAAAGCAGGAATGCCAAACAAAAGTCCAATCAAATAAGAGTTTTACTCTTCTACCATAAACAAAGGGGATAACGCATGCATATATGTGTTATCCCCTTTTATGTTTCACGTGAAACACGGAAGGAAGGATAAGTTAATACGGATGTTTCACGTGAAACACGGAAGGAAGGATAAGTTAATACAGATGTTTCACGTGAAACACGGAAAAAAGGATAAGTTAATACAGATGTTTCACGTGAAACACGGAAAGAAGGATAAGTTAATACAATGTTTCACGTGAAACATGGAAAAAAGGACAAGTTAATACAATGTTTCACGTGAAACACGGAAAGAAGGATAAGTTAATATAATGTTTCACGTGAAACACGAAAGAAAGAATAAGTAATACAAATGTTTCACGTGAAACATGAAAGAAAGTATAAGTTGATATAAATGTTTCACGTGAAACATGAAAGACAATGAATAATTAGAGAATAAATGTTTCACGTGAAACATTTATAGGAGAAATAGGTTTGGAATTATTGAAGATACATTTTTGATATGTTATACTTCATAGTGAATGAATAGAAGGAGGAGTGAAAATGGGAAGGGTTATTGCAATCGCCAATCAGAAGGGCGGTGTCGGCAAAACGACGACAGCAATCAATCTTTCTGCATGTCTTGCAGAAAGACGGAAAAAAGTCTTGGTAATCGATATGGATCCGCAGGGAAATACCAGCAGCGGATTGGGTATTGATAAGAATGCTGTTGACCAGGGAATCTATGAGATGCTTGTTGCTGATGAAGATATTAAAGATTGTATTCATCCTACAGAAATAAAACGTCTTAAGATTATACCCTCTAATATAAATTTATCTGGTGCTGAAGTTGAGTTATACGGCATGGATAAGAGAGAATATCGTTTAAAGGATAAACTGGACAAGGTAAAAAGAGACTATGATTTTATCATTATTGATTGTCCTCCCTCTTTGAGTATGCTTACAATCAATGCTTTAACAGCCTCAAACTCGGTAATTATTCCAATTCAGTGTGAATATTACGCATTAGAGGGCTTAACACAGATCATTTATACAGTTAATCTGATTAAGGAAAGGCTGAACGACAAATTAAAGATCGAAGGAATCGTTTTTACCATGTTCGATTCCAGAACAAACCTCTCAGAGCAGGTTGTTGAAAATGTAAAGGCAAATCTTGATCAGAACTTCTATGATACGATCATTCCCAGAAATATCAGGCTTGCAGAAGCTCCCAGCTTCGGAAAACCGATCAATTTATATGATTCCAGGTCCACCGGAGCCATAGCTTACCGCAAACTGGCAAAAGAAGTGATCAAGAAGGGAGGAAAATAATGGCAGCAAGAAAGAAACCTGCATTGGGCAAGGGGCTTGATGCTTTGATTGCACCATCTAATCAGAATAAGACAGAGACTGTCTCCCGGGAGAAAGAAACAGAAACAAAGAAAACAAGTACTGCAAAGACTGCGGCAGGAACAAAATCGACTGCAGGAACGAAAAGTCAAAGCAAAAAGACAAGTTCCTCTTCTGCTTCTTCCAAGGAAGTGAAGGTAGTTGAGAAAATTGTAGAAGTTCCTGTAGAAAAGATTGTAGAAGTACCTGTGGAGAAGGTTGTAGAGGTTCCTGTTGAAAAAATCGTTGAAGTACCTGTTGAAAAGATTGTAGAGAAGATTGTAGAAGTACCTGCTGCAAATGATAATGGTACCTTAACGGTTAATATCGATGAAGTAGAACCCAACCGGAACCAGCCCAGACAGTACTTTGATGAGGAATCTCTTGAAGAACTGGCAGAATCCATCAGAGCACATGGCATTATTCAGCCCCTTCTGGTGCTCAAAAAGGATAATTATTATGAAATTATCGCCGGAGAGCGCAGATGGAGAGCTGCAAGGCTGGCCGGATTGACAGAAGTTCCGGTACTGGTCAAGGATTATTCTCCTCAGGAAGCTATAGAAGTTGCCTTGATCGAGAACATTCAGAGACAGGATCTGAACCCCATTGAGGAGGCGGAAGCTTTCCAGAGACTGATTGAGGAGTATGGACTGAAGCAGGAAGAAGCGGCAGAGCGGGTATCTAAGAGTCGTGCGGCAGTTGCAAACTCTCTTCGTCTTCTGAAACTGGATGACAGAGTCAAGCAGATGCTGATTGAAGATATGCTGACAACAGGTCATGCCCGTGCTCTTCTGGCAGTGGAAAATGGAGACCTGCAGTATTCGCTTGCCATGAAGGTATTCGATAAGAAGCTCAGCGTGCGTGAAGTAGAAAGAATGATCCGGGGCATAGCATCTTCCAAGAAGAAAAAAGACATCTCAGATCCGCAGATGGAGGCAGTATATCATTCATTGGAAGAAAGAATCAAAAATGTAATCGGATCTAAAGTTACGATCAAACCAAAAAGCAAGAAAAAAGGAAGAATCGAGATCGAATATTACTCGGAAGACGATCTGGAGAGAATCATCGATCTTCTTCAGTCAGTAAAGACTCCTTAAAACTTGCTAATAATTTGGAAGGGTGGATAAAACATGGAAAGCAAGATCTTTGCGAGGCTGAAATTTGACCCGGGAATTCTGGTCATCCTTCTGCTGATCGCAGTTGTAATATTAGCCGTTCTCCTGGTAATGGTTCTGATGAGACAGTCCCGTATGGAGGCAAACTACAGGATCTTCATGGGAGGCAAAAATGCCAAGACCCTGGAGGAATCATTCAGAAAACAATTTGAAGAAATTAATGTTGTAAAAGAACAGTCAGATGTCTTCCATACAAGACTTACCTATCTGGAAAAGAATCTGAGCCGTTCATATTCAAAATGCGGCGTCGTCAAATATGATGCTTTTAAAGAAATGAGCGGGCAGCTGAGTTTCGCCTATGCACTCTTAAATGACAGTAATACAGGCTTTGTGGTAAACTCCATTCACAGCAGAGAAGGCTCCTATTCTTACATTAAAGAAATCATAAGAGGAGAATGTCCGCTGCCGCTGTCTGATGAAGAGGAACAGGCTGTAAGACAGGCCATGGAATCAAGATCTCCTCAGCCTGTAACCAGCGTTTCTGAAAAAAGAAAACTCGGCAAGAGCAAAAAGGAAAAGACAGAGAAAAACTCTGGTGAAAAGAAAGGGTTTTCCTTAAAGAAGAAATTAGAAAAGAAAGAAAACCTTTCCGAGAAGCCGAAGGAAGAAAAAAAGGCAGAGAGTAAATTTGCCAGAAATGAAGAAGACGAAAATGAATAAAAAAAGAGACAGGGGACTGAAAAAATCCCCTGTCTTATTTTTTTTTACATCTGTTCCGGACAATCAATTCCCAGAAGGGAAAGGGAATCCTTAAGAACATATCTTGCGATCTTAACTACATTGACTCTGGTTGTGCGAAGTTCAGGATCAGGGCAGTTGATCTGACATTCCTGATAGAACTTGTTGAAGGCATGAGCTACATCCATGCTGAAACGGGCAACCAGGAAGGGTTCATAGCGATCAGCAGCTTCCTGAACAACCTGAGGATATCTCTCGATCTCCTTGAGAAGACCCAGGGAAGCATCATCTGTCAAAAGCTGGCAGTTGATAGCATCAGATTCCGGTTCTCCGATCTTGCGGAGTACGCTGGAAGCTCTGGCATAGGTATACTGAACGTAGGGACCTGTCTCGCCGTCAAAGTTCAGAAGCTTATCCCAGTCGAAGACAACATCCTTGATCCTCTGGTTGTACAAGTCATTGAACATAATTGCGCCAATTCCGACGATCCGGGCAACCTTTTCCTTTTCCGGAATGTTGGGATTCTTTTCTTCAATGATTGCTGCTGTCTTGTTGATGGACTCATTGAGCAGATCTTCCGCAAAGATGACATTGCCTTTACGGGAAGAGATCTTGCCATCTTTCAGACGAACCAGACCATAAGGAATATGTACAAGATTCTGTGCATAATCGTTGCCCATCAGCTCAATTACCTTGAAGACCTGAGCAAAATGAAGCTTCTGCTCCTGGCCGGTAACATAGAGACATTTTTCAAAGTCATAGGTGGCTTTGCGGTAGAGAACAGCTGCCAGATCGCGGGTCGCGTAAATGGAGCTGCCGTCTTTCTTGGCAACGATGCAGGGAGGCATATCATACTCGTCAAGGGGAACAACAAGTGCACCCTGGCTCTCAACCAGAAGACCTTTATCGGTGAGAGTCTGTACGATACCGCCTGTCTTGTCACGGTAAAAGCTCTCTCCGGCAAAGGAGTCAAATTCGATTCCCATGATATCGTAAATGCGGAGGAACTCCTTCAGACTGATATCCTTAAACCATTCCCATACAGCAAGAGCTTCGGGATCACCCTGCTCCATGCTTGCAAAAGCGGCACGCGCCTGGTCATTTAAGGAATCATCTTTCTCAGCTTCCTCGTGGAACTGCACATACAGGTCCATGAGCTCCTGAATGCCCTTTTCTTCAACGGCTTCCTTATTGCCGAACTTCTGATAGGCAACGAGAAGCTTACCGAACTGGGTTCCCCAGTCGCCCAGATGATTGATGCGGACAACCTTATAGCCCAGCTTGCTGAAGATCTTGTAAAGGGAATTTCCAATGATCGTGGTACGGAGATGGCCGATATGGAAATTCTTGGCAACATTGGGAGAGGAATAGTCGATACAAATCGTTTTCCCCTTGCCGATCTCGCTGCTTCCGAATTCGGGAACACTCCGGTAAGTATCCAGAAGAGCGGCCGCGTACTGGGCCTTGTCGATATAGAAGTTCAGATAGGCGCCTGCTGTGCGGATCTCAGAGAGATAGGAAGGATGACCGACCTTCTCCAGGAGGTCACCGGCGATCGCCTGCGGAGCCTTGCGGTAAAGCTTTGCCAGCTTAAAGCAGGGGAAGGCATAATCGCCCATATCCTGACGGGGAGGAATCTCCAGCATCCCGGCGATTTCCTCGCGGGAAAGCTCGGGAATCTGCGCTGCAAGTAAGTCTGTAATTTTATTCTTCAAAAGTAAAACCTCTTTCTGTAATGAAAATCATCGTGTGTACCTGCTATTATACCAGTACCATATTTTTTTGTGAAGTATAATTTTCAAAGACAAAATAAAAAGGGTATCAGGCACCTGCAATAGGCGGCGGAGCGATGATGAGGAGGCAAGTCCTGTTCCCGGGCAGTTTTTTTGCAGGCGAGCGAGACACGACAACTGCAGCTGACTTGCTCTCGAAGTCCGTTGCAAAGAAAGAGAGAATGGAATATAATATAATCAGGAAAACTCTGCTATTTTGAATAGAATGAAGACAGGAGGGACAGAAGATGAAAAGAGGAAAAGGGACAAAGATTCTCTGCGGAGTCGGGATCGCAGCAGCGGCGCTTTATTGCGTGAACCGGCTGGCTTTTCTGCTGTCGACCAGGAAAAACATACTGCAGGGCGGAGACCAGAGCAGTTTCAGCTGGCGCTTCGGCAATATTTATTATACGAAAAAAGGAAAAGGAGATCCCATCCTTCTCCTGCACGGCATGGAGACCGGAAGTTCTGCCCATGAGTGGAAGTCCATGATGGGAACACTGGCCGAGAGCCGGACGGTATACGCGATCGATCTGCCCGGATACGGAAGGTCTGACAAAGAGCGTATGCTCTATACCAACTATCTCTATGTAGATGCAGTGACAGCTTTTGTGAAGAAGGTTATCGGAACCAAGACGGATATCGTTACCAGCGGGGCTTCGTCTTCCATCGCGGTCATGGCGGCTGCCAGCAATCCGGATTTATTCGGTTCTCTGGTTATGATCACACCGGAATCTCCGGATGAGATGATCAAAAGCCCCAGACCCTCACAGATTGCGCTCAGCAAGCTGATGATGCTGCCTCTGATCGGAACATTTGCCTATGTGCTTGCATCCTCCAGACTGGTGATCGACCAGACGCTGGGTCAGATGGATCTGGGACGGACCGACAGAGACAGAGATGAGATGGCAGCTGCATTCTGGGAAGGCGCGCATCTGGGAGGCCCGGATGCCAGATTCCAGTTCCTGAGCAGACTTGGCGCTTATACAAAGATCAATGTCATATTCGCACTGAAGAAACTGACCAATCCCATCTGCATTATTTATGGAAGTGAAGATCCGAATGCGGAGAAGACCCTGGAAGTTTACAAGCATTTTTCACCGATGATCCGGAGCGTAAAGATCCAGAATGCGAAAAAACGTCCTCATCTGGCACATCCAGGCAGGATCGCCGCTTTTTGCGGAGAGTTTATCCGCGGAAATGATCCGGGAGAGGACCGCTCCTATATCCGTATTTTCCACTGATATGGGAACAGATAATAATCGCCGGCTCTATGACCGGCTGATGGAATACGGCCGGTCCGGAACCTATCCCTTTCATATGCCCGGCCATAAGAGACGGATCGCGCCGCAGGGCATGGAAGAGATCTGCCGGATGGATATCACCGAGGTGGACGGATTTGATAATCTGCATGATGCCCGGGGGATCCTGAAGGAGGCACAGGAGTTTGCGGCTGCCCTGTACGGGGCCGAAGAGACCAGATTTTGCGTGAATGGCAGTACCGGAGCGATTCTGGCAGCCATCAGTGCTGTCTGCAGTCCGGGCGGCCGGATCCTGATTGCGAGGAACTGCCACAAGTCGGTCTATCATGCCATTGAGATCAACGGATTGACTGCTTCGTATATTTATCCACAAAGCAGTCGCAGATATACGGTTTGCGAGGGTATTTATCCACAAGATATTGACAAAGAGTGGATAAAACATCCGGATATTCAGGCAATTGTGATTACTTCCCCCACTTATGAGGGCGTCGTATCAGATATTGGCGGAATCTGCCGGGCAGCACACAGCCGGGGCATTCCGGTGATTGTGGATGAGGCGCATGGAGCCCATTTCCCTTTCTCTGCATATTTTCCGCAAAGTGCTTTGCAGTGCGGAGCCGATATCGTGATCCATTCGGTGCACAAGACGCTGCCTGCCATGACGCAGACAGCGCTTCTGCATGTTAACGGAGACCTGGTAGACAGGGAAAGACTGCGGCGGATGCTGACCATCTATCAGAGCAGCAGCCCTTCGTATATCCTGATGGGAAGTATCGACGCTTGTATGCATCTGCTTCAGGAAGAAGGAGAGGCATTGTTTGAAGGGTATACGGACAGGTTGGAGATGCTGCGAAGAGATCTTTCCGCCTGCAGCAGGATTCATCTGCTGAGCCGGGAAGACCTGGATCCGGAGCGGAGCATAGACCTTGACCGGTCAAAGATCGTGCTTTTTGCAGGAGCCGGCAGAGGGGAAGCCCTGTATCAGCGGCTGCGAAAGGAATATGGTCTTCAGTTTGAGATGGCCGCGCCGGATTTTGCGCTGGCTATGACAAGCCCGGCGGATGATGAGGCCGGCTTTGCCCGCCTGCGGGAAGCAGTTCTGCAGCTGGACAGGGAGGCCGGGCAGATACAGGATAGAGGCCGGGAGGAAGTGCTGGTATCGGGCAATGATGCGGCGGGCCAGTCGCAGATGCCCAGGCCGGAACAGATCCTGCCTTCCTGGCAGGCTGTCCGTATGAAAAAAGAAAATAAGAGACCGACAGAAGCTGCCGGCAGGATCGCCGCGGGTTATATTTATCTGTACCCGCCGGGAATCCCCCTTCTGGTGCCGGGCGAAAGGATCAGTGAAGAGACGCTTGCCAGGATTTTTGCCTGGAGAAGAGCGGGTCTGGAGATCACAGGCATCTGCCAGGAAGGCCCGGGGACAGAGGAGATTACCCTGCAGACGGTCATAGAGGGAGAACATGTATAAATTATTCTGTATCATGGGAAAAAGCGCGTCCGGTAAGGATACCGTCTACCAGAGACTGCTGGAAGAGGAAAGTCTTGGCCTGCGCAAGGTTGTTCCCTATACGACCCGGCCTATGCGGGCGGGAGAAGAGGACGGCGTGGATTATCATTTTGCGGATGCTCAAGGTTTTCAGCAAATGGTAAAGAAAGGGCTCGTGATCGAGAGCCGGACCTATCACACCCATCAGGGCGACTGGACCTATTTTACGGCGGATGACGGGCAGATTGATCTGCGGACAGGGTCCTCTTTGCTGGTCGGCACCCTGGAGGTCTATGAAAAGCTGCTGGATCATTTTGGCGCGGACAGGGTGGTTCCTCTTTATATAGAGGTGGAAGACGGTGACAGACTGATCCGGGCCATTTTGCGGGAAAAAAGACAGGCAAAGCCGGACTACGAGGAGCTATGCAGACGATTTCTGGCAGATGCAAAGGACTTTTCCGCTGAAAAGCTTGCTATGGCGGGAATCAGCAAAAGGTATGACAATCAGGATCTGGAGACTTGTCTGCAGGCACTTTGCCGGGACATCTGCCGGATCACGAAGGAATAGGAGTCTATGGAAAGAGCGATCAGAGGATATGAGGAGATCATCGGTCATGATCTGATCAAAGACCACCTGCGGCTTGCGGTCCGGGAAAACAAGGTCTTCCACGCCTATATTTTTAACGGGGAAGACATGTCCGGCAAAAATATGCTGGCAGGGGTCTTTGCCAAGACCCTGGTCTGTGAGGAGGGAGGAGAGACTCCCTGCAATCACTGCAAGGCCTGTCATCAGTTTGACAGCGGCAGCCATCCGGATGTCAAGTATCTGGTCCGGACCAAAGCCAGCATCGGCGTGGATGATATCCGCGAGCAGATCAACCGCGATGTGGTGATCCGCCCTTACAGCAGCAGGTATAAGGTCTATGTGATCGATGAAGCAGAGAAGATGACAGAAGAAGCCCAGAATGCCCTCCTCAAGACCATAGAGGAGCCGCCGGCCTATGCTGTGATTATGCTTTTGACGAATAATGTCGAAAAAATGTACTCGACCATTCGCTCAAGGTGTGTTACTCTGAATCTCAGAAGTGTAGACCAGAAGCTGATTACTTCATTTCTGATGGAGAAACATCAGGTGCCGGATTACCGGGCCAGGACCTGCAGCGCCTATTCTCAGGGAAATGTGGGAAGGGCTGTGCAGATGGCTTCCTCCGAGCGCTTTTCCCAGATGCTGGAGTTCGTGCAGCGCCTGGTGCGCGGGGCCAGGGATATGAAGGAGTTTGAGATCGTACAGACGGCCCGGGAGATGGAGACCTTCCAGGAGGATATCGGCGATCTGCTGGATCTGATTACTTTATGGTACCGGGATATCCTGACTATGAAGACTGCCGGAGACAAGGACCTGCTGGTCTTTGGCGAGGAGTACCGTTTTATCAGGCAGAAGGCGGACAAGGTGTCCGCGGCGGGGATCGGCCGCGTTCTGGAGGCTGTAGAGACAGCCAGGGAGCGGATCCGTTCTAATGTGAATTTTCACGCGGCAGCGGAGATGCTGCTGCTGGTTATAAAGGAGAATTAATATGGCAAAAATCATCGGGGTCAGATTCCGCCGTGCGGGAAAGATCTATTATTTCAGTCCGCGTGATCTGGAGATCGAAGCCGGACAGAATGTGATCGTAGAGACTGTGCGAGGCGTAGAGTATGGCCATGTATGCATAGGAACAAGAGAAGTAGGAGATGACTCGGTCGTGCAGCCGCTCAAAGAGGTGCTGCGCGTGGCGACGCCGGAGGACGATGAGAGAGAAGAGCAGAACCGGGCCAAGGAAGACGAGGCCAAGCGGATCTGCCGGGAAAAGATCGCCAAGCATGGTCTGGAGATGAAGCTGGTTGCCGCAGAGTACACATTTGACAATAATAAGCTGCTCTTTTATTTTACTGCGGACGGCAGAGTCGATTTCCGTGAGCTGGTTAAGGACCTGGCTTCTGTGTTCAAGACCAGGATCGAGCTGCGCCAGATCGGCGTCAGGGATGAGACCAAGATCCGGGGCGGAATCGGAATCTGCGGCAGAGGTCTGTGCTGCTCCACCTATCTGAGTGATTTTGTTCCTGTATCCATCCGTATGGCAAAGGATCAGAATCTTTCTCTGAATACGACCAAGATCAGCGGCGTCTGCGGCAGGCTGATGTGCTGCCTGAAGAATGAACAGGAGACCTATGAGTGGCTCAACAGCAAGCTGCCCAATATCGGAGACCGCGTGACGACGGATGACGGACTGAAAGGTGAAGTAAACGGTATTAATGTTCTGCGCCAGACCGTCAAAGTCCTTGTGACTCTGGACAATGACGAAAAAGAGATCAAAGAATACCCGGCATCCCAGCTCCGGCTCAAATCCCGCCGGCGCAGAGACCGCAAGGGAAAGGATGGCCAGAAGGCCGGTGCAGATAAGGGAGGCCAGAAGGGCAATGAAAAAGGCCTGCAGGATCCGGATCTGACAGCACTGGAAGAGATCGAGAAAAAGGATCAAAAAGAAGGAAAGACTGTATTATAATGGATCTTTTACTGCCGAATGAGAGAATAGACGACTTGCAGCGGAGCGGACGCAGGATCATTCAGGATCCGGCGCGCTTCTGCTTTGGCATGGATGCCGTCCTGTTAAGCGGCTTTGCCCAGGCGGCAGAGGAGGAAAAGGCGGCGGATCTGGGAACCGGAACCGGGATTATTCCCATTTTGATGGAGGCCAGGTATCCCGGCGCGCATTTTACCGGACTGGAGATCCAGGAGGAGAGCGCGGACATGGCCCGCAGAAGTGTTGCTCTCAACGGCAGAGAAGAGGCAATCAGCATCGTGACAGGCGATATCAAGGAGGCTGCAAAGATTCTGGGCAGCGGTGCTTTTGATGTCGTGACCAGCAATCCGCCCTATATGACGGCTTCTCACGGGCTGGTCAATCCGGACCAGGCCAAGGCCATCGCCAGGCATGAGATACTCTGCACACTGGAGGATGTGGTGCGGGAGGCTTCGCGTCTCCTTCGCACGGGAGGACGCTTTTATATGGTGCACCGGCCCTTCCGCCTGGTGGAGATCTTCCGCGTGATGACCCAGTATAAGCTGGAGCCCAAAAGGATGCGCCTGGTATATCCCTACCGGGACAGAGAGCCCAACATGGTTCTGATCGAGGGCATCCGGGGAGGCGGTCCCATGTTAAAAATGGAAAGTCCCCTGATCATTTATGAGAGCCCCGGCGCATATACGCAGGAAGTCAAAGAGATTTACGGATATTAAAGTGAACAGACAGATATAGAAAAGAGCAGGCCGGGTAAGCCTGCTCTGCAAGTTTACGGAGGAAAATGACATGGCCGGAAAGCTTTATTTATGCGCGACACCGATCGGCAATCTGGGTGATATCACATACCGCGTGGTCGAGACACTGAAAAGTGCAGACCTGATCGCGGCAGAGGATACCAGGGGAAGTATCCGCCTCCTGAACCATTTCGACATCCATGTACCTATGACCAGCTATCATGAGTACAACAAGTACGAAAAGGGCCGGATCCTGGTGCAGAAGATGCTGGATGGGGCCAATATTGCCCTGGTGACGGACGCGGGAACGCCCGGGATCTCCGATCCGGGCGAGGAACTGGTCCGCATGTGCGTGGAAGCAGGGATCGAAGTGACTTCTCTGCCCGGCCCGGCGGCCTGTATCACGGCCCTGACCATGTCTGGTCTCTCCACCCGCAGATTCTGTTTTGAGGGCTTTCTTCCGACCGATAAAAAGGAGCGGGAACCTGTCCTGGCCCGCCTGGGAACGGAGACAAGGACGACCGTTTTCTATGAGGCCCCCCACCGTCTGTTAAAGACCCTGCAGATTCTGCAGGAGGCAGCAGGTCCGGAACGGCAGATTGCTGTCTGCAGGGAGCTGACCAAGCTGCATGAGACTGTTTTCCGGGGAAGTCTGGCCCAGACAATTGACTACTATACACAGAACCCGCCCAAGGGCGAGATCGTACTGGTTCTGGAAGGGGCTTCAGAGGAAGCACTTGCCAGGGAGAAGGAGGAGGCATTTGCCCAGCTCCCGCTGGCAGACCATATGCAGCGCTATCTGGACCAGGGCATGAGTAAGAAAGAGGCTATGAAGGCCGTAGCCGCAGACCGGGGCGTATCAAAAAGAGAGATCTACCAGCAGCTGCTGGAGGAAGAAGGTCATGAATAATCAGATAAGAAATACCTGGCTGTTTCTGGGCTTTATGGTCCTGGCGGCAGCCGTGAATTGCCTCAGCAGGCTGCTCGAATCGGAGTGGGATGCCCTGATGACCTGCTGCAACTATGTGATACTAGCCGGTCTGCTCCTGTTCTGGATCCGGTCGGTCCGGGTCCGGCTGCTGCCTTCCGGGGCAAAAAGATGCGTTCTCGGAGCGGCGCACCTG
>CAMMZE010000007.1 GCA_946529195.1 uncultured Lachnospiraceae bacterium | reverse complement strand
ACCATCATGGTCCGCTACGGAAAACCGCTGAAACTGACCCTGCGGGCGGATGCCCAGGCAGCGGACAGGATGCTGCGGCAGAAGATTACAAAGCTTGGCGGCCGCTCTTTTGAAGAGGTCTTTTTGGAGAGCCTGCGGGAAATCCGGGAAAACATCGGCGGACAGATGCCGGAGCTCCTTTTCCTGACAGGCGGTGTATCCAGACTTGGAAGGATCCGGACCTGGTGCGAGGAGATCTTCCCGGAGGCAGTGATCATCAGCGGCGCAGAGCCGGAGTTTTCCGTATCCCGGGGCCTTGCCTGGAGCGGCAGGATTGATGATGAACTGCGGGATTTCCGCAGGGAGCTGGAGCAGCTCAAAGAGTCCAGAACCATCGAGGATATCGTGAAAAAGCATATCGACGGCCTCTATAAAGGGGTAGTAGATGCCCTGGTAGAGCCCATTATCGAGCAGGTAGCGGTTCCTATCTTTGACAGGTGGAGAGATGGCAGCATAGAGCGACTTGCAGATGTAGACGGCATCATGGAAAAGGAGATCGAAGCCTTTTTGCGCACCGATGAGGCAAAACGCCTTCTGGCAAAGCCGGTCAAAGACTGGCTGCGCCTGGTATCAGATGATCTGGAAGAGTATACCGTGCCCATCTGTGTCAATCACCATGTACCTTACTCGGCTCTCAGCCTCAATTCTTTCCTTTCAGCCAGTGATCTGGATATTAAGATTGAGGCCAGAAATGTATTTGCCGTGGAAGAGATGACCTTCCTGATCGATTCCATCATCTCCCTCCTTGTCGGCCTGATCTGCGGAGGAAGCGGGATGGCCCTGCTTTCAACAGGACCGGGAGGCATCGTTGCAGGAGTCATGATCTCGATCGTTGTGTTATTCCTGGGCAAGAACAAGATGGAAGAGGCTGTACTGGCAGCCCGCATTCCGAAGTCTCTGCGCAAAATCGTGCCCAAAAACACCTTCCGAAACCGGATGGAGGGGCTCACGGCATCCATCAAGAGCAGCTTCCATGAGAATCTGGAGAAAGAGAAGAATGAGGAGATACAGACAAAACTGGTGGATGATATCGCTACACAGATTGAAGAATGTCTGACCAAGATGGCGGAAGTTGTAGAAATCCCGCTGGGATAAAAGAGATAATATTTCTGAGTCGAAAAAAGCTCGTCCCGACCGCACATAGAAAATGCGGAAAGGACGAGCGTTTTTTTTGTACCGAAGAGATAATTAATGCTCTTTGAACTCGAAGGTGTTGCCGGGCAGAATGGCGTTGAGCAGGATACCTGCGATGGATGCAATCGCCAGACCGGAAAGGGTAATGGTAGTGCCTGCAACAGTGAAGGAGATGCCTCCAATATCGCTGAAGTTGAAGCCCAGTGCGCAGACCAGGATCACTGCTGCGATAATCAGATTTCTGCTGTTGGTGAAATCAACCTGATTTTCAACCACATTGCGGATGCCGACTGCGGAAATCATACCGTAGAGCATCAGGGAAACGCCGCCGATGATGCCGGCCGGGATGGACCGGATGACCTCAGCGAATGCTGGGAAGAAGGATAGGATGATGGCAAATACAGCTGCGATCCGGATAACTGCCGGGTCGTATACACGGCTCAGGGCAAGGACGCCTGTATTCTCACCGTAGGTCGTATTGGCAGGACCGCCGAAAACAGCAGACAGGGTCGTTGCCAGACCGTCTCCGAGCAGGGTGCGGTGGAGACCGGGATCTGAGATATAATTGCGCTCTGTCGTAGCGCCGATGGCGGAGATGTCTCCGATATGCTCCATCATGGTTGCAATGGCGATCGGAGCGATGGTCAGAATGGAGCTGATATCAAATTTGGCAAAAGCGGAGCTCTGAATCGGAGCAGCGACAATGCCGCCAACCAGACCGTTGCTTAAGGTGGAAGTTACACCGGAGAAATCAACAGCTCCGGTAATCAGGGCTACGATATAGGAAACGATGATACCCATCATGATCGGGATGATGCGGATCATGCCGCGTCCCCAGATATTGCAGATCACGATCACAACCAGGGCAATGACGGCCAGCAGCCAGTTCTGCGAGCAGTTGGCGATGGCGCTGGGAGCCAGGATCAGGCCGATTGAGATAATGATGGGACCGGTAACGACAGGAGGGAAAAAGCGCATGACGCGTTTCGCTCCGAAAACATTGAAAAGAAGACTGACAACAACATAGAGAAGACCGGCTACGGCAACACCGCCGCAGGCATAGGGGAGCATCTCTGTGTTGGGAGCACCGTCGATCATGGGGGCTACTGCTGCATATCCGCCGAGAAAGGCAAAAGAAGAACCCAGAAAAGCAGGTACTTTACGTTTGGTGATGAAGTGGAATAGAAGTGTGCCAAGACCTGCCATCAGCAGCGTTGTGGAAACATTGAGACCAGTCAGAAGCGGCACCAGAACCGTAGCGCCAAACATGGCGAAGGTGTGCTGCATACCGAGAAGGATCATCTTTCCGATGCCGAGCTCGCGCGCATTATAAACGGCAAGCGGCTGTGCGTCTTTGTAACTCATAAATACCTCCCGTTTTGTTTGTACTATATATAATGTCTTTATGATTGTACTTTGATTTGATGTAAATTGCAAGAGGCAAAAACGGAGGCTGTCCTTGCGGAAAAAGGAAAAAGAGGGTATACTTTACTCATCATGTCGAGAGAAGGTACGATGCAATGGGAATGCTGACAGGAAAGCACAAAGACCGGTCCTATCTGGATGACTACCAGATTAATGAAGAGGGCCAGTACGAATATCAGGGGACTTTTTACCGGTGGGAAGAGCCGGAAAAGAGAAAGGGAGTCCAGGAGGGACTCTGGCTGCGTCTGACTGCAGCAGCAGTGCTGATGCTGGCGGCAGGCTGCATCCCGGCACCGGGAGTCAATCACGCCTTTTACCTGCTTTTGCCCTATGCGGCAGGTCTTGGCTGCTGCATCTGGAGCGCCATGGCGCTCGGACGTATGTGTGCGGAAGCCGACCCTATGCGGGAGCATGTCTTTCAGACTTCTGCAGGCCGTCTGCCTGTGACCTTTCTGCTAGCATGTGCGGCGGCCCTCATCTGCGTGATTGCAGAGGTCGTCCATCTGATCGGATTTAACACGGAAGGCTCCCTTCTCTGGGGATTGGTATTTATCCTGCTGGAGGCAGCCGCAGCCTGGCTGCTGCTTACAAACCGCAGGAAAATGAGCGGACTGACATGGAAGAAAGTAGAAAAGCTGTCTGAGTAGTAACAATCAGACAGCTTTTTTTTCGAAATTATGGACCCAGTCGCTCTTGAACAAGAAGAAGGCAAAGACGATGTCGCTCAGCCCCCAGGTGAGGGGATAGGCCCAGGCGATCATCTGGAACTCCGGGATGAAGCGCAGGATCATTGTCACATAGACGATGCGGACGGCGCACCAGAAGATCAGCATGTTTGCCATGGGAACCACTGCCTTGCCGCATCCCCGCATGACGCCGGCCGTGGCGTGGGCAAAGGCCAGCAGGCAGTAGAAGAGGCTGGTGACTCTGGCGTAGGAGGCTCCGAGCCTGACAGACTCCGGTTCGCTGACGAAGAAGGAGATGAGAGTCGGCGCCAGGATATAAAAGAGGACGCCAATCGATTCTGCCAGGACAACGGCGGAGATGACGCCGAACCAGGCTCCTTTTTTGGCCCTTTCATATTGCTGTGCTCCCAGGTTCTGGCTGATAAAGGTCGGAACGGAGAGAGACAGGCTCATGATGGGAAGGAAAACGAACCCTTCGATTTTGGAATAAGCTCCCTGTCCTGCCATGGCAAAGGGACCGAAGCTGTTGATATTTTTCTGAACTGTAAGATTTCCGATGGTAATGACGGCATTTTGCAGGCCCGAGGGCAGTCCCAGGGCAATGACCCGTTTCATGAGGTCGGGATAAAGTTTCAGTTTGCGAAAATCCAGCCGCAGCTCTTCGGGCATCCGGAGCAGATGATGGATGCAGAGAAGAGCGCTGACACCCTGTGAGAGCACAGTGGCCACAGCTGCGCCGACAATCCCCCAGCGGAAGGAGGGATGGGCGACAAATAGCAGGTCCAGCCCTATATTCAGAAAGGAAGAAAAAATCAGATAATAGAGCGGATGCAGACTGTCTCCGACGGCACGCATGATGGCCATGGAAACATTGTACATAATCGAGGTGCTGACGCCGGCAAAGAAAATACCCAGATACTGCTGGGCGTAGGGCATGACGGAGTCAGGGGTCCCCAAAAGCATCAGCAGCGGTTTGTTGAGCAGAAGACCGGCTGCGGTAGAGATCACAGAAGCGATGATGCCCACCAGAAAGTGGGTATGGATGGCCTTGGATAAGGTCTCCTCTTCATGGGCGCCGAAGTAGCGGGAGATCAGTACGCTTCCGCCGGTGCCCAGACCGGCAAAGAAACCGATGATCAGAAAAACGATGGTTCCTGTGCTGCTGACCGCCGCAAAGGCGTCATTATTGGAAAAATTGCCGATGACCCAGGCGTCGGCTATATTATAAAGCTGCTGCAGGAGCTGCCCCAGAAAAAGGGGGATCGTAAAAGTAATCAGATTTTTTACGACAGGTCCCTCAGTCAGACTCTGTGAAGTGCGTTTTGTCATGCGTATGTGCATTGCCAGTTCCTCCGATTGTGCTGATGATATATAGAAAAATCCGTGTACTGACAGGATCCGTCTGAAGTCCAGAGCACAGTGTAGCACCAAAAAAAGGAAACTGCAATTGGTTTTACATTCCTTATAAAATATGGTATGATAAATTTGACTATTTATAATATAAAAGATAACACGAAGGAGCGTAATTATGCATTACTACAAGGGACAAAAAAACGTTATCATTTTAGACCATCCTCTGCTCAAACACAAAGTGACGATCATGCGCAAGAAACAGACAGGAACCAATGAGTTCCGTAAGATGGTCGAAGAGATTGCTGTCCTGATGGGATATGAAGCACTCAAAGACCTTCCGCTTGAAGATGTCGAGGTAGAGACACCGATCGAGAAGTGCCAGTCTCCTGTCATTGCAGGCAAGAAGCTGGCGATTGTTCCCATTCTGCGTGCCGGCCTTGGCATGGTCAACGGCATCCTGGAGCTGGTTCCGACAGCAAAGGTTGGTCATATCGGACTCTACAGAGATAAGAATACCCATGAGCCGCATGAGTATTACTGCAAGCTTCCTTCCAACATCGACCAGCGTCTGGTTATCCTGACAGACCCTATGCTTGCAACCGGCGGTTCCGGAATCGCAGCTGTAGATTTTGTTAAGAAGTACGGCGGCAAGAAGATCAAATTCCTCTGCATCATCGCCGCTCCGGAAGGCCTGGAGGCTCTGGCCGAGGCGCATCCAGATATCGAGATCTACTGCGCTCAGGTAGACCGCTGTCTCAATGAGTCAAAGTACATCTGCCCTGGTCTTGGAGACGCAGGAGACAGAATTTTCGGCACAAAATAAATCCTAAAATTTCGACAAAATTTGACGAATTGTGTCGAATAATGTCAAAACTGGTCGAAAATTGTCGCCGTTTGTTCCTTTTTGCGAATTATTTCAATTGTACAAGACGCGAAAAATCAGTATCATACAATTGACAATAATACTCCAGAAAGGATGAGAGAATGAGCAACTTACTAGTTTTGATTGACGACAACCCTCAGATGCTCGCCCATTACGAGGACATTCTCAGAGCGGACAGGAGCATTGTAGTAGCAGGAAAAGCGACAGACGGAAGGCAGGGGCTGGAGATGATCCGGAAGAATGAACCGGATATGATCCTGCTGGACATGGTGATGCCCCGCATGGACGGCCTTGGCCTTCTGCAGGCGCTGAGAGAGTTTCCGCCGGAGATCCGCCGGCCGGAGGTCATGGTGGTCTCTGCAGTAGGCCAGGAGGCCATGGTGGAACAGGCATTCGCCCTCGGTGCCAGTTTTTATCTTATGAAGCCCTTTGAGGACAAAGTCCTCTTGGAACAGATCGGCCGGATCCTTGGAACAGGCAGCCAGCCCTCACAGATCGTTTCTGATATTTCGCCGGTTTACCATACTTCTTATCCGACGGCAACGCTGGAAGAAGAGGTATCAGAAACCCTGCTTGCACTTGGCGTGCCGGCCCATATCAGGGGATACCAGTACCTGCGTGACGCCATTATCATCGCCGTGCGCAATAAGGAAGTCCTGAATCTGGTGACCAAGGTTCTCTATCCCGCGGTCGCCAGTATGAATAATACAACTCCCGGCAGAGTCGAGCGTTCCATGCGGCATGCAGTTGAGCTGTCATGGGCAAAGGGAGACCGGGCCAGCATCTCAGAAATATTCGGACACCCGGCCGGAGACAGACTGGGGAAACCGACAAATAGCGAGTTTATTGCGCTCATCGCGGATAGGATCAGGATCCGGGAGCAGCACAGGTAGCAGATCCCGCAGGACCATCCTGCAGGAGAAAGGGAGAGGCACAAGATGAAAAAGATATTATTTACAGCTTCTGAAGCAGTTCCTTTTATCAAAACAGGAGGACTGGCCGACGTTGCAGGTTCTCTTCCGAAAGCATTTCGGAAAGAGGAGTACGATGTCAGAGTGGTTCTTCCGCTCTACAGGGTGATCCCTGAAAAATATAAGGAGCAGATGCAGTATCTGACCAATTATTATGTAGAGCTTTCCGGAGAATGGATCTATGCTGGCCTGTTCCAGCTGGAATATGACGGCGTGATTTTCTACTTTATTGACAACGAGCATTATTTTTCCGGTGACAGGATTTACGAAGACGGACTCTGGGATCTGGAGAAGTTTGCTTATTTCAGCAAGGCAGCTCTGCTTATGTGTGAAGTGATCGACTACCGGCCTGATATCATCCACTGCCATGACTGGCAGACAGGTCTGGTTCCGGTATATCTGAAAAATGAGTTTTATGACTGGAACCGCTATGGTGATTTTTACCAGGGCATCAAGACCATCATGACCATCCACAATATCAAGTTCCAGGGGACCTGGAATATTGGTGACATGATGCGGGTGACCGGACTGGGCGGATACCTCTTTACATCAGACAAGCTGGAGTCTTATGAGAACGGCAATTATCTCAAGGGCGGACTGGTCTATGCAGACTGGATCACCACTGTCAGCAGCTGTTATGCAGATGAGATCAAGTATCCTTTCTACGGAGAGGGACTGGACGGCCTGATGAGAGCCCGCTCCAATAACCTTTCCGGTATCGTCAACGGCATTGATTATCAGGAGTGGAATCCGGAAACAGATCCTCTGATCGTGCAGAATTATTCTGTGGACAATTTTGCAGAGCTTAAAGCCAAGAACAAGACTGCTCTTCAGGAAGAGCTGGGAATGGCCGTGGATGAGAAACGCTTCGTAGTCGGACTGGTTTCCCGTCTGACAGACCAGAAGGGCATGGACCTGATCGACTGTGTCATGGAAGATATCTGTTCCGATGACCTGCAGTTTGTGATCCTGGGTACCGGAGAGACCCGCTATGAAAATATGTTCCGCTATTATGAGTGGAAATACAAAGACCGTGTTTCTTCCAGCATCATGTATGACAATACCCGCTCCCACAGGATCTATGCAGCCTGCGATGCATTTCTGATGCCTTCTCTCTTTGAGCCCTGCGGACTCAGCCAGCTGATGAGCCTGCGCTACGGCACTGTGCCGATCGTGCGTGAGACCGGCGGCCTGAGAGAGACGGTTATGCCCTATAACGAATATGAAAATACGGGCAACGGCTTCAGTTTTGCCAATTATAATGCGCATGAGATGCTGTATACCATCCAGTATGCCAAGCATGTATATTACAACCAGCATGAGCGCTGGAATGATATCGTGCGCAGGGGCATGCAGGCGGATTATTCCTGGGAAGCTTCCGCAAGAAAGTACGAAGATCTCTACGATATGCTTCTGGGCTGGTAGAAAGATCTGTTATTTACCAAAGATAAAGAGGGCGTCCTCCCCGTCATGTTCTGACAGAGAGGACGCTCCCTATGTTTTATTATTCCGGATCGTCAGGATCACTCTTTAGCATAAGCTGCCGTATCAGAAATTCATAAATGGTGTCATAGCGGCTTTTCCAGTTATCACAGATGGTGATGGCCTGCTGTTCGTCCGTGACATTCATGGTGATGCCGGAGAGAAGTTCATCCTTGCTGCGGATCACGCAGCGGACTTCATAGCAGTCTTTGGACTTCTGATAGTAGTCAGCTGTGATCTCATTTTCATGTTTGAGTTCGTAGCTGTGCCTGGAAAGAAAATCATCGATATCGTCCCGGATGGCAGGAGAGATCCGGTTTTCAAAGTAATAGAGGGTCTCTTTGCCGGATGCGGAAAGATTATAATAGGAACTGTTGCGGACCTGTTCGACCAGGATCAGCTCGGTATCTGCCAGGTCATGCAGGGCTTCCTGCAGGCTGAAATAGTTGGTATAGCTGCGGCTCAGAAAAAACTCTGAGATCTGGGCATTTGTAAGAGCAAAGGCTGCCCGGTCCAGCATATACAGTATCATGAGTTTATAAAGTGTGAGAGCATCCATGCTCATAAGCGGTCTCCTCTTTCTTTTCCCTGAAAGGTATTTCTGTCTTTGAATCTGTGGTGAATGTAATTCAGGACTCTTTTTTTATCAGCAGTCCATTTGGGCGCGGTCAGCAGACGCTTGGGCGGGTCTCCGGTGATCCTGTGAATGATCATTTCGGGCGGCATCTGCTCAATGCAGCTGATCAGGATATCGGTGTATTCTTCCAGACTCAGCAAGGGGAAGGGATCGGCCGCATAGGCTTTTTCCAGATCAGTCCCCTTCAGAATCTGCAGCATCTGAAACTTGACACCGTCGACCTGCTGGCTTGCCAGATAGCGGGCGCTTTCCAGCATATCAGCTTCGGTCTCTCCGGGAAGTCCCAGGATCAGGTGGGCGATGGTTTCAATCCCGCGGCTTTTCAAGGCGCGGACTGCCGATTCAAAGACTTGATTCGGGTAAGCTCTGCGGATCCATCTGGCCGTCTTCTCATTGGAGGTCTGCAGTCCCAGCTCCACCCATACCGGCTTGATCTGATTCATCTCGGCAAGCAGGTCCAGGACCGGCTCTCCCAGACAGTCAGGACGGGTTGCGATGGAGAGGATCTCCACATCCGGATGGGAAATGGCTTCTGTGTAAAGAGCCCGCAGGCGGTCTGCCGGACCATAGGTAGAGGTAAAAGCCTGGAAATAGGCGATGTATCTGCCGCCCGTCTTTTTGCCGGCCAGAAGCTCTTTGCCGGCCCGGATCTGGTCAGAAACCGATGCGGCAGGCGTCTGGGCAAATTCTCCGGATCCCCCGGCGCTGCAGAAGATGCAGCCGCCTGTCCCCAGGGTTCCGTCCCGGGTCGGACAGGTAAATCCGCCATTTAAGGCGATCTTATATACTTTGTGCCCATAGCGGGCCTTCATCTCATAGTCCAGAGAATGATAAGGTTTATCCAGCCACATCATTACGTTTTCACTCCAAAACAGCTTTGCCGGCATCCGGCGCAGGTTAGTAAAAACGATTATAGTACAGATTGGATGGAAATACAACTTCCTTTGGACAGGAAAAAATGCTTTATCTTTTCAGCAGAATCAGTTATACTGTGGAAAGCAGGCATCTGCCATTCTTTCCGGCCGGTCGGCCATTCTGAGAGAAATCAGAGCATTCTTTATATTTATTATCTGAATCATCATTTTCAAAACAAGCATTCAAAAAAATATCACAGAATCAGCATAACAGGAGGCAATCATGAGTGAGAGATATCAGTCTTTGTCTGTTGCGGAGCTGCGCGCATTATTAAAAGAAAGAAATGCAAAAAACATTTCCGGGCTTCGGAAAGCCCAGCTTGTCCAGCTGCTTGACAGCCTGGACGCCTCAGCAGCTTCCGTCCGCAAGGCAGCCCCCCGGGAGGAAAACGCGGGTGCGCTGCAGCAGGCAGAGAAGGTTAGTCCTGCCCCCCAGGAGGAGGCAGCAGGCCCTGTCCGCAGAGAGACAGACAATGAGAGACCCAGAGATGGCAGACAGCAGTTCAGAGGCAGAGCCCGCAGCCAGGAGACCCAGGACCGGAACAGGCAGCGGTATCCGGAAAGCACAGACCGCAGTCGTGAACGCGGCCAGGAGAATGCAGACCGCAGCCGTGAACGCGGCCAGGAGAATACAGACAGAAACCGGAAGAATGTGCAGCCGCGCCCCAGCGCCCCCATGGCAAACGGTATCCTGGAAGTGCGCCCGGAGGGATTTGGATTTATCCGCAGTGATAATTATCTGACCGGTGAGAATGATGTCTATGTGGCGCATGCCCAGATCCGGCGATTCAATCTGAAAACAGGAGATTTTGTCAGCGGAGATATTCGTCCAAAGACTGAAAAAGAAAAATTCTCCGGCCTTCTCTATGTGCGGGCTGTAAACGGCCTTCCTCCGGAAGAGGCGGTCAGACGATATAACTTTGAGGACATGACCCCCATTTTTCCCAACCGCAGACTCAGTCTGGAGACAAAGGATTCCCCGCTTGCCATGCGGATCATGGATCTGATTTCCCCGATCGGATGCGGGCAGAGAGGCATGATCGTTTCCCCGCCCAAGACCGGCAAGACGACCCTGATCAAGCAGGTTGCCAGAGCCCTTCACACCAATTATCCGGATATGAACATGATCATTCTTCTGATTGATGAGCGGCCGGAGGAAGTAACAGATATCAAAGAATATATTGAAGGGGACAATGTGGAAGTTATCTATTCGACTTTCGATGAGCTTCCCGAACACCACCAGCGGGTATCAGAGATGGTGCTGGAGAGAGCCAAGAGACTGGTAGAGCATAAGAAGGATGTGGTCATCCTCTTAGACAGCATCACCAGACTGGCCAGAGCCTGCAACCTGACCGTTCAGCCCAGCGGCCGTACCCTGACAGGCGGTCTGGACCCGGCAGCCCTCTACATGCCCAAGCGCTTTTTCGGCTCTGCCAGAAATATGAGGGAAGGCGGAAGCTTAACAGTGCTGGCCACAGCCCTTGTCGAGACAGGATCCAAGATGGACGACGTCGTATTTGAGGAATTCAAAGGAACGGGTAATATGGAGCTGGTACTGGACCGCAGATTATCCGAGCGAAGAGTATTTCCGGCCATCAATATTCCCAGGTCTGGGACCCGGCGGGAAGACCTTCTGCTGGAGCCGGAGGAACTGGAAGCTATGTACAGCATCCGCAAGGCAATCGGGTCTGCCAAGTCGGAAGAAGCTACAGAACAGATCCTGGAAATGCTGCGCAGAAGCGAGAATAATGCCGAATTTATCCGCATGATCAGACGTACAAAGGTTTTTTAGAAAATGCTTGCATAGCCCAAAAAACTATGTTACAATAACAAAGCTGTTTATCAGAAAACGAAAACCGGGTCGGAAATCCGGTGTATATAAGTTTTTAGCGAGGTGAAAAAGATGAGAGAAGACATTCAGCCGAAGTACTATCAGGCAAAGGTTACCTGCAACTGTGGGAACGAATTCGTGACAGGTTCTACAAAGCCTGAGATTCACGTTGAGATCTGCTCCAAGTGCCATTCCTTCTATACTGGCCAGCAGAAGCAGGCTTCCGCTAAGGGACGTATTGAGAAGTTCAATCGTAAGTATGGTTTTACCAACGCACAGTAAAGAATCCTGCAGGTTGAGATTTGAAAAAATCTCAACCTGTTTTGCATTAAGCACCCCGTGAATACAAGAACAAACAGAATAAAATGCTCGCATTTTAGAATGTTTATTCTTGTATTCACGGGGCGGACAAGGTGCGGAGCATCTCTGTCCGCCCACAGTGAAGAATGCAAAGCATTCTTCACTTGTGTGCTTAATGCTTGACATGTCTTAATGAAAGAAAGAGAATATAGTATGCGTTATGCCAAGATAGGCGGCCAGGCTCTGATCGAGGGCATTATGATGCGCTTCGGGGATGATTATTCCGTGGCTGTCAGAAAGCCGGATCACACGATCGAGATCAAGCGGGACAAGCATGTTTCACTGGCTGCAAGACTGCATATGAGCAGGGTGCCTGTGATCCGCGGCGCTCTCGCTTTTATCGACTCACTGGTGTTGGGTATGTCGACGCTGACATATTCCGCCAGTTTTTTTGAAGAAGAAGAAGGACAGGAGCAGACGGAAAAGGATAAAAAGTCTGAGAGCCTGATGATGGGCCTGACTGTGGCTGTTTCCGTGGTAATCGCGGTAGCCCTTTTCATGCTGCTGCCCTATTTTATAGCTTCCAGGATCGCCGGAGCCCAGGAGGGGACCATGCTGACGGCCCTCATTGAGGGAATCGTGCGTGTCGCGATCTTTCTGCTTTATATTGTCGCGATTTCCAGGATGAAGGATATTCAGAGGGTATTTATGTACCACGGTGCAGAGCATAAGACCATCAGCTGCATCGAAAGCGGCATGGAGCTGACACCTGAGAATGCTGCAAAGTGTTCCAGACTCCACAAGAGATGCGGTACCAGCTTCCTCCTTTTTGTCGTGATCGTCAGTATCCTCTTTTTCATGTTTATCCGTACAGACAGCCAGATTATGCGTATTTTGCTCCGCGTGATTCTGGTGCCTGTGATCGCCGGAGTCTCTTATGAGATCCTGCAGCTGGCCGGACGCAGTGATTCCTTCCTGATGAATCTGATCAGCGCGCCGGGACTTGGCCTGCAGAAGCTGACGACCCGTGAACCGGATACAGAGATGCTGGAAGTGGCGATCGCTTCGATCGAGGCTATTTATGACTGGAGAGCATTTCAGGCAGGCGAAGAGGATAAGGCAGTCATCTGCGGCTGCCCGGATCCCGGGGAGGATGCCTGATGACGCCCGCACAGCTGGTGCGGGAAGCAGAGCTCTATCTGGAAGGGCAGGGCTGTTCTGACGCCAGGATCGATGCCTGGTATTTATATGAATATGTTTTCGGGACAGACCGGACACAGTTTATGCTGGGCAGGGAGGAGCCTTTTTCTCCGGATGCCGGGAAGAAGATAGAGACTTACCGTCTCCTGACAGAGCGGCGCGGCAGGGGAGAACCCCTGCAGTATATCACCGGGGAGGCCTGGTTTATGGGCCTGCGCTTCGCAGTTGATCCCTCTGTACTGATTCCCCGCGCAGATACCGAGATCCTCGTGGAGACTGCCCTGGAGCAGCTGCGGGAGGGAGAGAGCGTGCTGGACATGTGTACAGGTTCCGGCTGCATCATCCTTTCTCTGGCAAAGCTGGGCAGACCCGGCAGGACAACAGGAGCGGATATTTCCGCTGCAGCGCTTCAGACGGCACAGAAAAACAGGGAACTTTTGGGCCTTTCACAGACAGAACTGATACAGAGCGATTTATTTGAAAATATTACAGGCAGATATGATATGATTGTATCAAATCCGCCCTATATACCGTCCGGACAGATTCCCCATCTCATGCGGGAAGTGGCCCAGCATGAGCCGGTCCTGGCACTGGACGGCAGTCAGGACGGACTGGCCTTTTACCGGGAGATCACCCGCAGAGCAGGAGACTATCTGCAGCCGGGCGGCAGACTCATTATGGAAATCGGCATGGACCAGGGGCAGGCTGTAAGCGGCCTGATGCTGGAGGCAGGCTTTGTTGCCGTCAGCGTCCGAAAGGATCTGGCAGGACTCGACCGCGTGGTGATGGGAAGACTGCCGGATCAGAAGGGACAGGCAAAAGGAAGCACATCAACAGGAGGAAAATCAGATGTTTGACAGACTGGAAGATATCCTGATCCGCTATCAGCAGATCATGGAGGAATTGTCAGATCCCGACGTCGTCAGCGACCAGAAACATTTCACGGCGCTGATGAAGGAGCAGAGCGATCTGACGGATCTGGTTGAAAAATATAAAGAATACAAGCAGACCAGGCAGACAATAGACGATAGTCTGGAGATGCTGGAGTCTGAAAATGATGAGGAGATGCGCGAGATGATCAAAGAAGAGCTCGCGCAGGCCAAGAGCAGTATCGGGGAAATCGAGCAGGAACTCAAGATTCTGCTTCTGCCCAAGGATCCGCTTGACGAGAAAAACGTTATCGTGGAGATCCGCGCCGGCACAGGCGGTGAGGAGGCTGCCCTTTTTGCGGCAGAACTCTACCGTATGTATACAAAGTATGCGGAAACCCAGCGCTGGAAGACAGAGCTTGTTGATTTCAGCGAGAGCGGGATCGGCGGCTTCAAAGAAATCAGTTTTATGATCCGCGGAAAGGGTGCCTATTCCAGAATGAAGTTTGAGAGCGGTGTACACAGAGTGCAGCGCGTGCCCGAGACCGAATCCGGCGGCAGGATCCATACTTCCGCTGCAACGGTTGCCATCATGCCGGAGGCGGAGGATGTGGATGTGCAGATCGATATGAATGATATCCGCATCGATGTTATGAGAGCTTCCGGAAACGGCGGTCAGTGCGTCAACACGACCGACTCTGCGGTCCGCCTGACCCACAAACCGACCGGAATCGTGATCTACAGCCAGACAGAAAAGTCTCAGCTGCAGAATAAAGAAAAAGCCTTCCGCCTTCTCAGATCCAAGCTTTTGCAGCTGGAGATCGAGAAGAAGCAGGCCGAAGAGTCCGCTATGCGTAAAAACCAGATTGGATCTGGAGACCGGTCGGAAAAGATCCGCACCTACAATTTCCCGCAGAGCCGGTGCACAGATCACCGGATCAAGCTGACCCTTTATAAGCTGGGGGATATCATGAACGGAGATCTGGATGAGATTATTGACAGTCTGATCGCAGCTGACCAGGCGGCCAAGCTTTCACAGCTGGATGAAGCATCGTAAGATAAGATAAGAAATAATCTGGAAGGAGGGGGACATCATGGTACTTGCTAGAAGAATGGAGCCGCTGATCGAGGGAAGCTCTGCGATCCGCCGGCTGTTTGAAGAAGGAAAAGAACTCGCAGAGAGAGTAGGAGCTGAAAATGTATATGATTTCAGCCTGGGGAATCCCAGTGTGCCTGCGCCGGAAGCTGTCAAAGAGACAGCGGTCCGGACACTTGAGACGCAGGATCCTCTCTATGTGCACGGATATATGCTCAATTCCGGTTTTGAAGATGTGCGCACAGCTGTCGCGGATGACCTGAACGGGCGTTTCGGTTCCAATCTGCGCATGCAGGACATCATCATGACCTGCGGTGCAGCGACCGGCATCAACGTGATCCTTCACCTCTTCCTGGATCCCGGCGATGAGGTAATCGCTTTTGCTCCCTTCTTCGGGGAATACCGCAACTACGTGATTGCAGCCGGCGGCACCCTCAAGGCAGTGCCCGCCGATACAGAGACCTTCCAGCTC
>CAMMZE010000006.1 GCA_946529195.1 uncultured Lachnospiraceae bacterium | reverse complement strand
GTGTTTAATTTTGAAAAACCGAAGATTGAGATTGCTGAGATTTCCAAAGACAATAAGTATGGCCGATTTGTAGTTGAGCCTCTGGAAAGAGGATACGGCATCACTCTGGGCAACTCCCTGAGAAGGATCATGCTTTCCTCACTTCCCGGCTCTGCAGTAAGTCATGTCAAGATCGACGGTGTGGTTCATGAGTTCAGCACGCTTCCCGGCGTTAAGGAAGATGTTACTGAGATCATCATGAACATCAAGTCCCTCGCTATCAAGAATTCCAGCCAGACGGGTGAGCCTAAGAGTGTCTATATCGATTATGAGGGAGAGGGCGTTGTACGCGCTTCCGACATTCAGGCAGACCAGGACATCGAGATCCTCAACAAGGATCAGGTGATCGCTCATCTGAGCGGCGGACCGGACTGCAAGCTTGAGATGGAAATGACCATCACAAACGGACGCGGTTATGTCAGCTCCGATAAGAATAAAAACCCCGACCTTCCGATCGGCGTGATCGCGGTCGACTCCATCTACACCCCGGTGGAGAGGGTCAACATGAGCGTAGAGAATACCCGTGTTGGTCAGGTAACGGATTATGATAAACTGACACTTGAAATATTTACAAATGGTACTCTTGGACCGGATGAGGCTGTCAGCCTGGCCGCCAAGGTGCTCAGCGATCATCTCACACTCTTCATCGACCTTTCTGAGAATGCCAAGACAGCAGAAGTCCTGGTAGAGAAGGCAGACGATGAGAAGGAAAAAGTGCTTGAGATGAACATCGATGAACTCGAGTTATCTGTTCGTTCCTACAACTGCCTCAAGCGTGCAGGCATCAATACCGTGGAGGAGCTTACAAACAGATCCGCTGAGGAAATGATGAAGGTCAGAAATCTTGGCCGCAAGTCCCTCGACGAGGTACTCGCCAAACTCAAAGAGTTTGGTCTGCATCTCAGAGAGACCGATGAATAATCATTTCCGCTTTACATTACCGGCTACCTAAGGAGGATAATATACAATGGCAGGCTATAGAAAACTTGGAAGAACTTCAAGCCAGCGTAAAGCTTTGCTGAGAAACCAGGTAACAGATCTTCTCTACCATGGAAAGATCCGTACCACTGAGGCCAAGGCAAAGGAAATCAGAAAGATCGCAGAAGGTCTGATTGCGCTGGGCGTTAGAGAGAAAGATAACTTCAACGAAGTAACAGTTACCAGAACCAGCAAAGATGGCGAGACCATCGAGAAGGTCGTTAAGAAAGACACCCCTTCCCGTCTGCACGCAAGAAGACAGATGAGAAAGGTTCTTTACACTCGTAAAGAGATCCCTGCAACTCTGGCAGGAAGAAAAGCCAACACAAAGACTGTAGATCTGACAGATAAGCTCTTTGGCGAGCTTGCTGACAAGTATGCAGGCCGTAACGGCGGTTACACTAGAATCGTAAAGATCGGGCCTCGCAAAGGCGATGCTGCGATGGAGGTTCTGATCGAGTTAGTCTAATCAGACATTCATAAAAGAGGCTGTCCGAAGGAACCTTCGGACAGCCTTTTTGTGATTTCCGGAGGGAGACAGGGGACGGTTCTCTGTCTCCCAAGAGAGCAGAAGTACGGAGAGGAGGGCGAGCATATGGGAATCATAAAAACCAGCAAACTGATTCACCGCTTCCTGCAGAAAAATGATGCAGGAGAGGTTGTTTCTGAGACTGCTGCCCTGCAGGATATCAATCTGGATATTGAAGCTGGCTCCTTTGTGGCCCTGATCGGGCACAATGGCTCCGGAAAAACGACGCTTGCCCGTCATTTCAATGCTCTTCTGACGCCTACGGAAGGGACTGTCTGGATCGATGGCCGGGACACAGCAGATCCGGCGCAGACTCTGGCTGTCAGGCAGACTGCAGGCATGGTTTTTCAGAACCCGGACAACCAGCTGGTAGCTGGTATCGTGGAGGAAGATGTTGCCTTCGGGCCGGAAAACCTGGGTGTTCCCTCTCAGGAGATCTGGGAGAGAGTAGCTGACAGTCTGGAAAAGACAGGTATGAGTGCTTACCGGGAAATGGCGCCGGGCAGGCTGTCCGGCGGACAGAAGCAGAGGATTGCCATAGCTGGAATCCTGGCTATGAAGCCCTCCTGCATGATTCTGGATGAGCCGACAGCCATGCTGGATCCGGGTGGAAGACAGAGCGTGATGGAGGCTGTGCGCGCCCTGAACAGGCAGGAAGGCGTGACGGTAATCCTGATTACACACGACATGGAAGAAGCCGCCATGGCGGATCGTGTGATCGTGATGGACCAGGGAAAGGTCGTCCTGGACGGCTCCCCCCGCCAGGTACTGAAGGAACTGCCTCTTCTCCAGTCGCTCCGGCTGGGTGTGCCTTTTGAGGCGGAACTAGCCTGGAAGCTGAGAGAAAACGGCATACCGATTCCGGAAGGAATCATGGACCAGGAAGAACTGGCAGAGGCAGTCGCAAAGGCATTTGGAGCGGAAAAAGGAATGACCGGGACAAATGCAGATGACATCCCCGCAGGAGAAGGACAGCAGCCGCAGCCAGCCGCTGTAGCGGACAATCCCCTGATCCGCCTGGAAAATGTCTCCTTTTACTACGCGAAGGGTCTCAGCTATGAGAAATGTGCTCTGCAGGATATTTCCCTGCAGATTCGCCCCGGTGAGCGGATCGCCGTGATCGGTCCGACCGGATCAGGCAAATCGACCCTTCTGGAGCTCATGGACGGATTGGCAAAGCCCGCTTCCGGCAGGATCCTGTATGAAGGGGAAGATATTTTTGAAAAGAAGTATACCCGTGCCCGGATCTGCCGGATGACTGGAGTTGCTTTCCAATATCCGGAATATCAGCTTTTTGGAGAGGATATTCTGACAGATGTTATGTTCGGACCCAAAAATCTGGGGCTGACCGAAGAAGAGGCCAGAAAGCGGGCCGTGCAGGCTCTGCAGATGATGGGCATCGGAGAGGAAATGTTTTCCAAATCCCCATTCACGCTTTCCGGCGGAGAGAAGCGCCGGGCTGCCATCGCCGGGATCCTGGCCATGCGGCCGCGGATTCTGCTTTTGGATGAGCCGGCGGCAGGACTGGACGCGGCCGGGAAAAAGGACCTGGAAGAGAGCATCCTCCGCCTGCAGAAAGAAGAAGGCATGACCATTCTGCAGACGTCCCATTCCATGGAAGATGCTGCTCTTTATGCAGACCGGGTGATCGTGCTCAGCGAAGGAAAAATCTTCCGCGACGGGCCGGCAGCGGAAGTCTTCCGCGACAGTCAGGCTATGGAAGAGATTGGGCTGGCCGCCCCGCGCAGCATGTATATCATGAAAAGACTTCGGGAAAAAGGCATTCCGGTAAAGGAAGATGCCATCACCCTTTCGCAGGCAGAGCAGGAGATCCTGCGCTGTTTTAAGGAGGCTGGCCATGTTTCGTGATTTTACCATAGGTCAGTACTATCCGGGAGATTCTGTGATCCACCGTCTGGACCCGCGGGTCAAGCTGCTTGGCACGGTACTTTTCCTGATCATGGTCTTCTTGATTCGCGACATTCCGTCATTTGTACTGGCAACAGCATTTATGTGCATCGTCATAGCCCTTTCGCGGGTGCCAGTGCGGATGATGCTGCGCGGCCTGCGAGGCATTTTTACCATACTGGTTCTGACCTTCTTTTTCAGCCTCTTTCTGACACCGGGCGAGACTATCTTTGCCATCGGACCGGCCAGAGCGACCAGAGAAGGCCTGGAAACAGGAATCTATATGCTCATGCGCCTGTCTTACCTGATCATAGGATCCTCTGTCATGACGCTGACAACAACGCCGACATCCCTGACAGACGGAATCGAGACCGGCCTGGGATTTTTGAAGAAAATACACATTCCCATTCACGAGATCGCACTCATGATGTCGATCGCCCTGCGCTTCATCCCCATTTTGCTGGAGGAGCTGCACCGGATCATGAAGGCGCAGAAAGCCAGAGGCGCGGATTTTGAGAGCGGAAGCCTGGTACAGAGAGTGAAAAGTCTGGTGCCCGTGATTGTGCCCCTGTTTGTGTCGGCGGTAAGGCGGGCGGATGATCTGGCCTGCGCCATGGAATCCCGCTGCTATCACGGCGGGGAGGGACGGACCAGAATGAAGCCTTTGCGGCTGCAGAAGAGTGATTATGCGGCGCTGGCGGTGATTCTGGCAGTGTTTGCAGCAATGATTCTTCTAAGAGTACTGTAAGAGACTCTCAGGTGGGTTAGAACCCAAAAAACATACTGAACAAACAGCAATGGAGGAATACAGGATGGAGAATCAGGAAATCAGACATCGGATCCGCCTGGTCGTAGCCTATGACGGCACCAACTACTGCGGCTGGCAGGTCCAGCCCAACGGGGTGTCTATTCAGGCAGTCCTGCAGGAGGCCATTGAAGATCTGGTGAGAGAAAAAGTAAATGTTACCGGCGCCAGCCGGACAGATTCCGGCGTGCACGCCCTGGGACAGGTTGTCATCTTCGACACGACAAAGAATATCCCGCCCGAACAGTATGCCCGGGCGCTCAATCAGAGACTGCCCCGCGATATCGTGGTCCAGAGTTCGGAAGAAGTATCCATGGATTTTCACCCCCGCTATACGACGGTGGAGAAAACCTACGAATACCGCATTTTAAACCGGCGGATCCCCCTGCCCTGCGAGCGCATGTATTCCTACTTTGTGCCAAGGAAGCTCGATGTCGAAAAGATGAGAGAAGCCGCAAAGCTTTTCGTGGGAGAACATGATTTTACCGATTTCAGCTCCCAGCGCAGAAACACTGTGACAACGGTTAGAACCATCTATGAATGCAGGATCCTGCAGGAGGGAGATATCATCACCCTGCGGATCCGGGGAAATGGATTTCTCTACAACATGGTCCGGATCATCATGGGAATGCTGCTCAAAGTCGGAGTCGGGCAAAAGAGTCTGGAAGATATCCGGAAAGCTCTGGAGCATCCGGCCGGCCGCGCTGCAGCTCCGACTGCGCCGGCACTGGGACTGACGCTGGTGGAGATCAAGTATCCGGAGGAGCTCTGAGAGGATAAGCCCTGGCATCCGGTGGACAAAAAAGGTCATCTGGAGACGGCTGGTGGATAAGTACATCAAAAAAACAAGAACAGAAAAAGAAGGCAGCAAAAAAAGATTGACAGGAACACTTGATTGCCATATAATATTTAATTGTCACGATATGTGTAAAAGTGTCTCTTCCAAGCCCCGGCAGAGTGCACTTTATCATACATAAAGCAGATCGGCTCTGTGATTGACCAGATCAGAGGATCGCTTGGGAGTCCGGCCCAGCCGGACGATACTAATAGGAGGATTACCATGAAATCATATGTAGCAAAGCCTGCAGAGATCGAGAGAAAATGGTATGTTGTTGATGCAGAAGGACAGACTCTTGGCCGTCTGACATCTCAGGTCGCTGCAGTTCTCAGAGGAAAGAATAAACCCACATTTACACCTTTCATCGATACCGGTGATTACGTAATCGTCATCAACGCCGACAAGATCAAAGTTACAGGCAGAAAGCTTGATCAGAAGATCTATTATCGTCATTCCGATTATGTAGGCGGACTCAAAGAGACAACACTCAAAGAGATGATGGCAAAGAAGCCTGAGGAAGTCATCAGACATGCGATCAAGGGTATGCTCCCGAAGGGACCCCTTGGCAGACAGATGGCAAGAAAGCTTTTTGTATACGCCGGTCCTGAGCATAAGCATGAGGCACAGAAGCCCGAAGTGCTCGAGCTTAGGTATTAATAGAAAAGATCGGAAGGAGAGAATGTAATGGCTTCAGTTAAGTTTTACGGAACAGGCAGAAGAAAAAAGAGCATTGCCAGAGTTTACCTGACTCCCGGCACAGGCAAGATCACTGTTAACAAGCGCGACATTGACGACTATTTCGGTCTTGAGACCCTCAAGGTAGTTGTTCGTCAGCCGCTCGTTGCTACCGATACTGTTGAGAAGTTTGATATTCTTGTAAATGTACATGGCGGCGGCTTCACCGGTCAGGCTGGTGCGATCCGTCACGGCATCGCCCGCGCACTTTGCGAGGCAGACGCAGACTACAGACCCGTTCTTAAGAAGGAAGGATTCCTCACCAGAGATCCTCGTATGAAAGAGCGTAAGAAATACGGTCTCAAAGGCGCACGTAGAGCACCTCAGTTCTCAAAGAGATAAGAAAACAGACCCCCCTTGCAGCTTTACTGCAGGGGGCTTTGTTTTCTCACCCCGCGCTCACGCGCGGCCTCCTCGGCTCATTCGGCCTCGGAGGTACTCGCTAAAAACATGTCACTGGCATGTTTTCTTAACGCTCGTACAGTTCTCCAAGAGATAAGGAGCGCGACAGTGCGGCATATATAAAACCCCGGAAACCGAAGATCCCTTGGAGCTTAAGTGGCTTCAAGGGATCTTCGGTTTCCAGGGTTTTACAAATATCTATTTAACCCAAAATCGCTTTCAGGTCCTCTTCCGGGGTGCTGATCGGGGCAATATTGTAATGTTCAACAAGATAGCTCAGCACATTCGGAGAGATAAAGGCCGGGAGAGAAGGGCCAAGACGTATATTTTTGATTCCGAGATACAGAAGGGTGAGCAGGATACAGACCGCTTTCTGTTCATACCAGGAAAGGATCATAGAAAGCGGAAGCTCATTCACGCTGCATCCAAAGGCCTCTGCAAGAGCAACCGCAACGCGGATGGCGCTGTATGCGTCATTGCATTGCCCCATATCCATGATGCGGGGAAGGCCGCCAATCGTGCCGATGTCAAGATCGTTGAACCGGTACTTACCGCACGCCAGAGTCAAAATGACGGTATCAGCGGGAGCCTGCTTTACAAACTCAGTATAATAGTTCCTTCCGGGTTTTGCACCGTCGCATCCGCCGACCAGGAAGAAGTGACGGATCGCACCGCTCTTGACCGCATTGATAACGGTATCTGCAACACCGAGAACTGCGCTGTGGCTGAAGCCGGTAGTGACAGTCGTACCGCTGTTAATGCCGGTGAACTGCGTATCTGCTGCAAAACCGCCCAGTTCAAGAGCTTTTTGGATAACGGGAGTGAAGTCTTTGTCTTCTCCGATATGTACAATTTCCGGATAGGAAACCACTTCTGTGGTAAACACGCGGTCTTTATAGCTGTCTTTTGGCGGCATCAGGCAGTTGGTAGTGAACAGGATCGGGGCCGGAAGGTTTGCAAACTCCTTCTGCTGGTTTTGCCAGGCAGTGCCGAAATTTCCTTTGAGATGCGGATATTTCCGCAGCTCAGGATAAGCGTGAGCGGGAAGCATCTCACCGTGGGTGTAGATATTGATTCCTTTATCCTTTGTCTGTTCAAGCAGCTGCTTCAGATCATAGAGGTCATGGCCGGTGATGACGATAAAGGGCCCTTTTTCAACCTTTAAAGGTACAGTGACAGGGGAAGGATTGCCATAAGTTTCGGTATTGGCCTTATCCAGCATTTCCATGCATTTGAAGTTGACTTCTCCGACTTCCAGTACGACAGGGAGCAGCTGTTCCATGTCCCAGTCTTCGCCGATGACAAAGAGGGCCCTGGCAAGAAAAGTATCCACCTGCTTGTCGGAGTATCCGAGCACCCGTGCATGATAGGCATAGGCCGCCATACCGCGGATTCCGAACAGGATCAGAGATTTCAGACTGCGGATGTCTTCCTCTGCATTCCAGAGATTGGTCATGTCATAATCATCGGTTTTGCCGCAGGGAGTTGCGCAGGAGGGGCAGGAAGGCAGAAGATTCTCTTTTTCTGCGTGGACCTCATCGATCATAGCCTGAAGTGTGTTTTCGTTGAAGTTTACATTGGTGATAGTCGTAAACAACCCTTTGATCAGCAGCTGATAGGTATGCTCCGTCGGCTCTGTATTAGAGCCAACTGCGCGGGCGAGACCGATCAGAGCACCGGTCAGCTTGTCCTGAAGGCCTGCAACATCGGCATTTTTTCCGCAAACGCCGGCACAGCCCGTGCAGCCCTTGCATCCTGCTGTCTGCTCACACTGAAAACAAAACATTTTTCTTTCCATTTCTGTTTCCTCCTTATTCCAGAATACGGCCGTCCGTGGAAATCGTTACGACCTGCCAGGGGATGAATTTCCCGCTTGCCTTAAGGGCATTTTCCGCGGCTCTCTGCAGGCCTCCGCAGCAGGGGACTTCCATGCGTACGATGGTCACGCTTTTGATATCATTGTCGCGGATGATCGCAGTCAGCTTTTCTGTGTAGTCCACAGCATCCAGCTTGGGGCAGCCGATTACGGTGATCCTGCCCTTCATAAATTCCTCATGCATATTGGCATAGGCATAAGCCGTGCAGTCTGCAGCAATCAGCAGCTTGGCACCGTCAAAGAAGGGAGCCTTTACGGGCAGAAGCTTGATCTGGCAGGGCCACTGCCTCAGATGGGATACCGGGCGATAACCAGGGGCGGCAGCAGGAGCAGGTGCAGGTGCGTCTTCTTCCCTCTGAAACTGTTTCATCTGCGAACCCGGGCAGCCTCCTGCAGGACGCTTTCCTCCTGCAGCAAGATGCGCCATCATTGCGGCTTTCCGCTTTGTTTCATCTTCAATCTGCATGATATCCTCGAGTTTCATGGTTTTCTTTTCCTGTTGAGCTGCCTTTACGGCAGCTTCATCATAAGCCGGAGCTTCCCGCTCTTCAAAAGTAATCGCGCCGGTAGGACAATTGGGCAGGCAGTCGCCGAATCCGTCACAGAAGTTTTCTCTTACCAGTTTGGCTTTTCCATCTACGATATCGATGGCGCCTTCGTGACAGGCGCTGGCACACAGGCCGCATCCATTGCATTTCTCTTCATCAATTTTTATAATTTTACGGATCATGTTCGATTCCTCCTTAGATTCTCCGTAGAAGATTCTCTTGATTTCTGTGCCTTAAGCATAGTACAATATATCAAACAGGTCGGTTGTTTTTACAACAGAAAGAGGAAATTATGAAAGAATTTGTTCCTGTACTGAGGAAAACAAAGCTGTTTTCCGGTGTTGGAGAAGAAGAAATCAGCACCATGCTTTCCTGTCTGGGGGCAAGGATGCTGACCTATAAGAAGGGAGAATATGTGCTGCGGCAGGGCGAACGGCTCAGTGATATTCTCGTTCTGGCAAAGGGCAGCCTGCATATTCAGAGAGATGATTACTGGGGAAACCGCAGTATTCTCGGGCAGATCGGAGTCGGAGAGATCTTTGGTGAAGCATATGTGGCACCGGAGAGCGGAACACTTTTGAATGATGTGATAGCGGTAGAGGACAGCACGGTCTTTTTCTTTGATGTCAAACGCGTGATCTCGACCTGCTCGTCGGCCTGCCGCTTTCACACCATGGTCGTCCAGAACCTGTTTTTTGCGATTTCGGAGAAAAACAGGAGTCTCGTGCAGAAGCTGGGCTGTATGTCAAGAAGGACGACTCGGGAGAAGCTGATTTCTTATTTATCAGAAGAGGCAAAGAAACAAAACAGTGCGAGCATCACCATTCCCTTTAACAGGCAGCAGCTGGCAGATTACCTGTCTGTTGACAGAAGTGCCATGTCAAATGAGCTTTGCAAAATGCGTGATGACGGGCTTGTGCGGTTTGAGAAAAACCATTTCACGCTGCTTTGAGAAAGGGAGCTACAGGCCGAATTCCTCCGGGAGAAAGCGGGGGCAGACATTTTCCTTTGTGGCAATTACGGAAGAAGCCAGCCTGGTACCGATGACGCAGAAGTCAATCCTGCGGCAGAGAAAACTGCGGCGGGCAGGCAGCCGGAAAGACAGCTGCAGAATTTGACGGAGGCCTGCCTTTATGATACTATGAAGCCAGTTAGCAGGGGATACATCATTATTCACATAAAAGCTCAGAGGGATACTCTTTCTGAGCTTTTGACGGCTATAGAATATTTTTAAGGCGGAGAATAGTATATGAAAACCATACGAGGCATCAAAATAGGAGGACTTCAGCAGAAGATTTTCAATCTGGTTCTGATTCTGATCCTGGTTCTGGCCGGCGCGTACGCTGCGTCTGCCATTTATCAGCAGAAAAATATGATAGGGGCAGTGGAGGAGGTCAATGTCAGGCAGCAGGATTCGATCACGGCGGTGTCCGAGGAAACCATGCAGGCAGTTCTGGAGGCGTCTATGGCCAAGAGTACGGCCTTGCAGGCTTATATCGCCGATGATCTGTTTTCAGATGTCCGGACAGACGTACTGACTCTGCAGGCTTTTGCGACAGAGCTCTTTGCCAATGAGGACCGCTTTTCGGCGCATCCTTATGCAGAGCCGGATGCAGCCAATGACGGCAGACCCTCTTTTATGATGCAGCATGAAGAGGGTGTTGATCCGGCCGGGTCCGAGACTTTGGGGCTTGCAGCTAACATGGAAGAAATTATGCTGGCCATGTTTGAAAACTCGGACAAGCTCAGTTCCTGCTTTGTGGCGACGCCGGACGGGTGCATCCTTTTTGCAGATGATCGGGCGGGCTCTTACTTTTCGGAAGATGGCCAGGTTTATACGTTCCCTGTGAGGGAGCGCCCCTGGTATCAGCAGGCTGTGGAGGCGGGGGAATTGATCTTTACCGGAGTGGAACTGGATGCATTTACTGACATTCCCGGTCTGGTCTGCGCAGCGCCGGTCTACCGGAACGGCCAGCTTGCCGCAGTGGTAGGAGCGGATATTTTCCTGGATAAAATCAGTGATTATGTGGATAATACAGCTGCAAACGGAGGCTTTGTGTGCGTCATCAGTGAAAACGGGCAGGTTCTCTTTTCTCCGCAGAAAGAAGGAATTTTCAAGGCCGAACATGACGCGCCGGACCTTCGGGATAGTGAAAATCAGCAGTTTGCGGAGTTTATCCGGCAGGCCCTGCAGGAGAAGACCGGCCTGACAAGGATCGAAATCGACGGAAAAAGCTATTATATGTCAGGGGCTCCTATGCCGACGCTTGGGTGGACGGTTCTCTCCGTGGTAGATGAAGAAATCACCCGGCAGCCGACGGAGGCAATGCTGACCCGGTATGACCAGATTCAGCAGGAAGCCTTTTCCGCTTTTAAGCAGGGGGCAGGAAGGGCTGCAATGTGGACCCTGCTTCTGACGCTTCTGATCTTTCTGGCAGCTCTGGCAGGTGCACTGGTCCTTTCCAGCCGGGTGGTAAAGCCCCTGGAACATATGGCGCAGCGGATCAATGCCTTAAGCGGCAGCGATCAGACTTTTGAGATGGAAAAGATATATCGTACGGGAGACGAGATTGAGATACTGGCAGAGTCTTTTGAAAATCTGTCAAAGCGGACCAGACAGTATATTAAGCAGATTACGGAGATCACTGCAGAGAAGGAGAGAATCGGGACAGAGCTGGCCCTGGCGACCAGAATTCAGGCGGATATGCTGCCCAATATCTATCCCGCTTTCCCGGAACGCCCTGAGTTTGATGTTTACGCAACAATGACACCGGCCAAAGAGGTCGGAGGAGATTTTTATGATTTCTTCCTGATTGATGATACCCACCTGGGACTGGTCATGGCTGACGTGTCCGGGAAGGGTGTGCCGGCAGCCCTCTTTATGATGGTTTCCAAGATTCTGGTGCAGAATTATGCCATGACAGGCAGGGGCCCTGCCGAAGTCCTGCAGGCGGTCAACGACCAGATCTGTGCCAACAACAGGGAGGAAATGTTTGTCACTGTGTGGCTTGGGATTTTAGATACAGCTACCGGCCTGATCAGAGCTGCCAACGCAGGACATGAATATCCGGTGGTGAAGCAGCCGGACGGTATCTTTGATCTGGTAAAAGACAAACACGGATTTATCATCGGCGGCATGGAGGGAATGCGCTATAAAGAATACGAACTGCAGCTGGCGCCCGGGGCGAAACTCTTCCTTTATACAGACGGAGTCGTGGAGGCGACAAATGCAGAAAAGGAGCTGTTCGGCACGCAGCGTATGCTGGAGGCTTTGAATGCGGACCCGGATGCTGCACCAGAGGCTGTACTGGGAAATGTTCACCAGGCAGTGAACAGCTTTGTAAAGAGCGCGGACCAGTTTGACGATCTGACCATGCTCTGCCTGGAATACAGAGGGAAATAACCGCTTTTGGCAGAAGGGAGAATGGGAGATGAGGAATAAGTTTTCCGGCCGCCTCAGCTGGGGGATATTAGCCGCGGCTGTCTGCATGTGTCTGTACGGGGCTGCAGCGGGCCAGGCAGAGGACGTCTTTATCAAGGCCATCCGGATCTGTATGGAGTGTATCGGCCTTGGGTAATAAAAGAATGACTTTTGGGCATTTGAGAAAAGTGGTTCAGATCATCTCCGGTATTGCAGCCAACGGCTATCTCAAAGGTTTCCTGCCTGGAAATCCCATGATCTACGAAGGCCCGCTCAAACATTTCTGCCTGCCGGGCATGAACTGCTACTCCTGCCCGGGAGCGCTTGGTGCCTGCCCGATCGGAGCCCTGCAGGCTGCGCTGAACGCACGGCAAAGAAAATTCCCCTTCTATGTACTGGGCTATCTGATTGCAGCCGGCGTCATAGCGGGACGTTTTATCTGCGGCTGGCTCTGCCTGTTCGGACTCTTACAGGAACTGTTACACAAGATACCGGTTCCGAAACTGCAGGTACCGGAAAAGGCCGACCGCATTCTCCGATATCTGAAGTATGTGGTACTTTGTGTGCTGGTCATCGGACTTCCGCTTTTTTACAGAGACGGGTCCGGAGGAGGCCTGCCCTTCTTCTGTCAGTATCTGTGTCCGGTCGGAACCTTAGAAGGCGGAGTGCCCCTGGTACTCTTAAACAGCACCCTGCGGCCGGCTCTGGGCTGGCTCTTTCGCTGGAAAATGCTGATTCTGATCCTGTGCCTGGTCTCCTGCACAGTAATTTACAGACCTTTTTGCAAATATCTCTGCCCGCTCGGAGCATTTTACGGTCTCATGCAGAAAATCAGCCTGGTCCGGATCCGGGTCGACGGAGACGCCTGCACCAACTGCGGCGCCTGTGCCGGCACCTGCGGCATGCAGGTAGATCCGCGTAAATTCCCCGATTCGGCGGAATGCATCCGCTGCGGGGCATGTATGGACAAGTGTCCGGAAAAAGCAATATCCTTCCGCATCAGAAGGTGACAGGGGACGGTTCTCTGTCACCTTTTTTTTGAAAAGCAGGGATTTTTCTGTAACGAAAGCAGGGTTTTCTGTATTAACATATAGAAAGAGGGCTTAAGGCCGCACGCAGAAAAGGAGGTGAGAGCTTGCAGACAATGGAGGAAATCTATCAGCAGTATGCGAATGTCGTGTACCGCTATCTGCTTTCCCTGACAAGGGATGCGGATCTGGCAGAAGAACTGACACAGGAGACTTTTTATCAGGCGATCCGGTCCATTGACCGTTTTGACGGAAGCTGCAAGCTGTCGACCTGGCTGTGTGCGATCGCAAAACGCGTGCTTTTTTCCTGGCGAAGGAAACATCCCGTCCAGGAAGAGCTGGCTGAGGATGCCGGGCTCATGTCTTCTGCGGAGGCGGAGGTCTTGCAGCAGCAGGGCCGGATGGAGCTGCTCCGGCAGATACACGAGCTGCCGGAACCGGGCAGAGAAGTGATGTATCTGCGGATTTTCGGAGGACTGTCCTTTGCGGAAATCGGGCAGGTGCTCGGCAAAAGTGAGAACTGGGCGAGGGTGACCTATTACCGGGTGAAAGAGAAACTGAGAAAGGAAGTGTCAGAATGAATAAGATTCCATGTGAAGTGATCAGGGACCTTCTTCCTTCCTATATTGATGAGCTGACCAGCGAGACGACAAACCAGCTGGTCCGGGAGCACCTGGATGACTGCGCCGGCTGCCGGGCAGTCTATGCCTCTATGCGCGCACCGGAAAGGGAACCGGAGGCGGAAGTACAGGAGCAGAAAGAGATTGATTTCCTGAAAAAGAATAAAAAGCGCAACCGCAGGATTGTGCTGGGAAGTATCGCAGGGGCATTGCTGATCATAGCTGCGGTCTTCTGTCTGAGAGTTTTTCTCATCGGAAACAGCGATGAACTGCAATGGGACGCGGCAAATCTGCAGATCGAAGGGAAAACCATGAGTTTTGAGGCTGTCCCGACAGGAAGCGCTTCGGCCATCGCAGGCCTGTCCTTCTCAGAAGAGGACGGCGTGGTTTCGGTAAAGGCAAGGTCTGTTCTGGCAAGTCCTCTTTATCCCGGAAATCATCATGGCGAATACACAGCCAGCGGGGAAATCCGCGAAGTCCGGATTGGCGGCCGGATCGTCTGGTCGCAGGGAGCAACGGTTTCTGCACAGGCGGCGGAACTCTTTGAGACCAGGCATGATTACGTGGGTGATATGCCGGCCAATCAGAGAACAGCGAATGCCATGAGTATGACGGCATATCTCGGTACTTACCAGAACGAACTGGAAACTGAGCAGGAGCCTTACGGCTGGAAGATTACACTGCTGCCTCTTGAAATAGAAGAGGCGAAGCTTGCACAGAAGGAGCAGGACATGGATGCCTTTGGCCGGGTTCTCATCGGCCTGATCGGCAATCTGGATCATGTCAGCTTTGTATACAATACGGAAAAAGGAGAAGTGACACGCACTATCACAGCAGCGGATGCGACAGAGTTTCTGGGAGAAGATATTAAGAACTGCGCAAAAAACATCCGCACCCTGGATGCGCTGTTGAAAAAATCCGGCCTGAATCTGTGCGTCCGTCCGACAGAGGAAACAGACGCCGCACAGAAAGAGCTCTGGATTCAGGTCATCAACGAGAGCGATATAGAGATACAGAGCTTTGAGTACAGCTGCTACCGTGACGGCAAACTCTGCTCCTCCGGCGGAGGCACGAATGCGGACAATACGCCGGTTGGTCTCGGCGGGAGCATATGGCTTCACGTGCAGGAGCAGGACTTCGGAGGCAGCCAGATAGAAGGAGCGTCGCTTGAAATAGCACTTTCTTTTACTACACCGTCCGGCGAAAAAATGGATATACCGGATAAGCTCCGGACTACTCTGGAACCCGGTAAAACCGCCTGCTTCCGGCTGACCGGCAGCATAGAAGAAGGATATACACTGGAGCAGTAGGGGACAGGGGACGGTTTTTGAGTCCTTTCCTGTAATGAGTTCGCAACTTTTTTCCCGTGATATATGAAAACCGGCCCTGTATAATGACCTTGTAAGTTATTTACAGGGCCGATTTCGGGTCCTTAAGATAAACGTGGCGACACGGATAAAGCCGTCTTTTGGCCGGACGGCGACTGTTTGCAAAAACAGTGCATCGGAAAATCAGTACAGCCGACTTCCTTCCTCAGGCCGTAGAGCCAATCGGTGTAAGGCGTGGAAGGACGGGGATCCTGAGACGGGTCCTAAAACCCTAACCGCGGAAACGCGTGGACGGCTGGCTGCTGGTGGGTGTGATCTTTGCAGGAGAAAGTGCTCATCAGATCAAAGCATTCTGCTCGGAGCCCGAAAGGGTGGGCAAAGCTGCGAAGTTGATGTCCGCAAGACAGACAGGGTTGCGATGAATGGGCCGTGCTCAAAAGGTACGGATGTTCAGACGCGCACCTCGTAACCCATAAGTGCCGGGAGCCAGGACCCATAGAATATCCTGGGACCGTCGTTAAGGTTTGGAAGAAGCAAAAGCGTGCGCGACGCTCAGGTGAAAACCGACTTATGCTGCTGTGATATGCAGCCGCGGTGAGCCCGCAAGGCAAGCTGTGAGATAGTACAAGTAGATGCAACTCTAAGAGACGGCAGTCTCTGAAGCCCGCAAAGCAGAATGTGTCCAAAGGAACTCTATGAAACCTGAATGTAAGTATTTGCCGGATTCCACGAACCGGTGTCGGTGGCAGTTACAGCTTAACAGGCTGTGTGACAGACCCGTTCCAACGCGGGAAGATATTGCCCCTGCAAGCCAAAATGTCTCAGGCTTGCTTTTTTAATAACAAGAGCCTAAGAAAAAGCCTTTTGGAAAAGGAGGAGAAGATTATGCGGAAACCCGATGCCGGCGTCAGCATGCTGGTAGAGTACAATAAGCACCTTCGCTCCGGACAAAATGGTCACAAACACGGCAGCATGAGTCGTGAATACTGGCGGGAGTGGAGAGCGAAAGCCAGACAGGCGCTTCGGAAAGAAATAAACA
>CAMMZE010000005.1 GCA_946529195.1 uncultured Lachnospiraceae bacterium | reverse complement strand
TAACACCGAAGTCTCCGCCGCCTGCAGGGATACCGCCGATGGTACCGGACTCAGTTGTCAGAACCATACCCGGGATACCCTCCTCGGATACGATCTTAGCGATGCCCTCAGGCATACCGATACCAAGGTTAACAACAGCGCCAGCCTTAAGCTCCATAGCGCAGCGGCGGGCGATGATCTTTCTGTTGCCCATCTTGAGCGGCTCAACAGCAGATACGGGAACTCTCTTCTCACCGGAGTAAGCCGGATTGTACTGAGTGCCGTTTGTCTGCATATGATTCTTAGGATCTGCAACAACGATCGCGTCAACATAGATGCCGGGAACCTTAACAAGACGAGTGTCAAGAGCGCCTGCGTCTACGATATTCTCAACCTGAACGATAACCTTGCCGCCATTGGTTCTTGCTGCCATAGCGATGGGCTCGATATCACCGAAGCCGCCTTCCTTCTCGCATGAGCAGTTGCCGTTGATGTCAGCGTAGGTTGCTCTGATGAGCGCTACATCGATCTTCTGGCTGGGATAGAAGAGATACTCCTGGCCGTTAAGCTCGATAACCTGAACGATATTGCCCTTCTCACGAGCCTTATCATTGAGCATGCCGCCCTCGAGACGAGGATCTACGAAAGTCTTAAGACCAACCTTGGTGATCACGCCGGGACGCTTTGCAGCGCACTCGCGGAACAACTCGGAAAGAACGCCCTGAGGCAGATTGTAAGCAGCAAACTTGTTAGCAAGAGCAAGTTTCTGAAGACGAGGAGAAAGGCTCCAGTGTCCGCCGATAACGGTCTCAACAAGACCCTCTTCTCCAAGGTGGTTGAGCTGTCTCTCGCCGCTGTCCCCCTGGCCGGCTGCGTAGATCAGTTTAAGGTTCTTGGGGGAACCTGTCTCAACATACTGCTTCTGAAGAGCCATAGCGAGCTCCTCAGGGAAAACACCGCCTACAAATCCATTAGTAGCAATTGTCATACCATCTTTGATAAAGGTATTGATTGCTTCCTGAGCTGTCATAATCTGTGGCATAATAACATACCTCCTTAAAAATGATTGTCTGTCTGAGCAGACTATATTATCCTTTTCTATTATAGGTAAAATGCATTCGTTTGTAAACCTCAATTTAATACAAATTGGGGAAAATGTTTTTTTGAGATGCAATTTACAGCCGATATTATATAGAAAACAGAGAAAATGAATGGTTTGTATATATGATTTCAGTATGTTGACAGGTATTTATGATTAAGTTACAATTAATTCGGATAATTGTATGTATTTTTGGCACATTTCATAACAGGGCGAGGTGATTCAGTGACAGAACGTAGTTTTATCCTGCACGGAGATATTGCAGACAGTGCCGGGCCGGACAGGATCCGCTGCAGCGCAGACAGCTTTCTGGTCTGTGAAGAGGGAATCTGCCGGGGCGTGTATGACCGGATTCCGGACCGCTATGCCGACCTTCCTCTTGTCGAGGAAAGAGGGCATCTGATCGTTCCCGGACTGTATGATCTGCATCTGCATGCCCCCCAGTACGCATTCCGGGGAATGGGCATGGATCTGCCGCTTCTGAAATGGCTGGACACCTATGCATTCCCGGAGGAGAGCCGTTACGCACAGCCTGATTATGCTGAGAAGGCCTATGCCATGTTTGCCCGGGATCTGGCGCACAGCCCTACGGCCCGTGCCTGTATCTTTGCCACCATCCATACAGATACCTGCCTCCTGCTCATGGACCAGTTAGAAAAGAGCGGGATGAAGGGCTATGTCGGCAAGGTCAATATGGACAGAAACAGTCCGCCTTATTATGTAGAGCAGAGTACGCAGGATTCCGTTTTAGAAACCATACGGTTTATCACGGAGGCGAGAGAGCGCTTTGATGGAATGCGCCCGATCATTACGCCCCGGTTCACGCCATCCTGCACAGATGCCCTGCGCCAAATGCTGGGTCTGACGGCAAGGGAGTATGGCGTGGGCGTACAGTCGCATCTGTCGGAGACGGAGGAGGAGTGTGACTGGGTGCGCCGTCTTTGCCCGGACGCCGGCCATTATATAGACACTTATCTGGAGAGCGGACTTTTGCCGGATGATCAGCCGACCGCCATGGCGCACTGTGTTTATTCCGATGCATACGAGCTGTCCGTGATGAAGGAACACCATGTATTTGCGGTACATTGTCCTCAGTGCAATATGAATATTGCATCCGGCATCGCGCCGGTCCGCCGATGGCTGGATATGGGTGTTCCCGCTGGACTTGGAACAGACATAGCCGGAGGCGCTACGCTGTCTGTTTTCCGGACGATGCTGGAAGCTAAGCAGGTTTCCAGACTACTCTACCGGCTGAAGGATGAGAGTCTGCAGCCTCTGAGCACGGAGGAAGTCTTTTATCTGGGCACGCGCGGAGGCGGCGCCTTTTTCGGGAAATGCGGCGCGTTTGAAGATGGCTATCTCTTTGACGCTCTGGTACTGGATGAATCCGCGATGCCTTATCCGGGAGAACTGAGTCTTCTCGAAAGGCTGGAGCGCTATATAGCACTCAGCTCCTGCGCAGACCTTCTTCACAAGTATGTGGACGGCAGAAAACTCTTTTAAAAATAGCCAACCAATAAAAGGGATTGACGGATGCCGGAAGAAACTATATAATTGTTGATTGCGGAAACAATCCACTTTGCAACTAAATAAATAACAGGCTGTTTCACTGCCGCGCAGTTTAGCAGCCTCTTTTTCATGCCAATCATTACGATTTCTTAAGAACGGGGTTATAGTATGTCACAGAATGAAAAACGCTGCTGCTGTCAGCCGGGGCCGGCACTGGTCAAGGCCGGCCGGATGGTGCTCAGGGCAGCGCAGTCCAATCAGAACATGGAACAGCTTTACCAGGTGTACAGACATCACAGCTGGATCCTTTTTTATCTGGATGCGGAAGAGAAAAAGGGGGTTCCGGTCAATCAGAAGGATATCGAAAAGCGGTATTCTATTTCAAGGTCCAATGTTTCAAAGCTTTTAAAAAACATGGAAAAGAATGGAATCATAACACGCAGCATTGATGAGAATGATACACGCTGTAAACGCCTGAGCCTGACGACGGAGGGAAAACGCCTCCTTACACTGGCTGCCGGTGAGTACGACAGACTGGAAGAAAGGATCTCACGCGGGTTCACGCAGGAGGAGAAAGAAGCTCTGGTCGGCTATCTGCAGCGGATTATAACAAATCTGACAGAGGAGGACAACTAGCGATGGAAACGATCAGAATACTGCTGCAAAGCCTGCGTCAGTATAAAAAGCAGGCGATTCTGGCACCCGTGACAGTCAGCGGGGAGGTCATCATGGAGGTGCTGATCCCGACCCTGATGGCGGTGCTGATCGACCGGGGCATCGATCCGGGAAATATGGCGGTCATCTGGAAATACGGATTGATCCTGCTTCTATGTGCCGTAATCTCTATGTTTTTCGGCGGGCTGGCCGGCGTCTTTACGGCCCGCGCGTCTGCCGGTTTTGCCGCCAATCTGCGCGGTGACATGTACCGGAGAGTACAGGGTTTTTCGTTTGAAAATATAGATAAATTTTCTACCGCCAGTTTGGTTACCCGCATGACGACGGATGTTACCAACATACAGATGGCCTTTATGATGATCATCCGGACCGCGGTCCGAAGCCCTATGATGCTTATTTTTGCATTGATCATGTCGATCCGGATCGATGCAAAGCTGACATCGATCTTTCTGGTCGTGGTTCCCATACTGGGCATAGGTCTTTTTGTAATCGTGACCAAGGTCCATCCGATTTTTGAAAAGGTATTTAAGACCTATGACAAGCTCAATCTGGTTGTAGAGGAAAATGTACGCGGGATCCGCGTGGTCAAATCCTTCAACAGGGAGGATTTTGAGATCGATAAATTTGAAGGCATCTCAGAGACCATTTACCGCTTCTTCGTCCGCGCAGAGAAGATGATTGCCTACAATATGCCGATCATGCAGGGTGCGATCTATACCTGCATGCTTTTGCTCTGCTGGTTCGGCGCCAGGGCGATCGTGGCCTGCGGGGGAGATGCTGCCCTCGGCCTTTCTACCGGTGAGTTCATGAGTATGTTTACCTATATCATGCAGATCCTCATGAGCCTGATGATGCTCTCCATCGTCTTTGTCATGATCATTATTTCACGGGCGTCCGCCGGAAGAATCCGGGAGGTTCTGACAGAGGACAGCACGCTGACTGATCCGGCAGAGCCTGTCACCGAGGTGAAGGATGGATCGATTTCCTTTGAGAATGTGACCTTTTCGTATAATAAAAAGGCAGAACGTCCCGTATTAGATCATATTAATCTGAACATCGAGTCCGGACAGACCATCGGAATCCTGGGCGGAACCGGATCCTCCAAGTCCAGCCTGGTGCAGCTGATTCCCCGATTATATGATGCGACCGGCGGAAGGGTTCTGGTCGGAGGCATAGATGTGCGGGATTACAGCTTAGAGGTCCTGCGTGACGCAGTCTCTATGGTTCTGCAGAAAAATGAGCTTTTCTCCGGCACGATCCGGGAGAATCTGCGCTGGGGAAATGAGAACGCCACCGATGAGGAGATTGAACATGCCTGCAGATTGGCCTGCGCCGATGAGTTTATCCGTACCTTCCCGGATGGATATGATACGCACATCGAGCAGGGAGGCGCCAATGTTTCCGGCGGCCAGAAGCAGAGGCTCTGCATTGCCCGCGCTTTGCTGAAAAAGCCGAAGATCCTGATCCTGGATGATTCTACCAGCGCTGTCGACATGAAAACGGATGCTTCCATCCGCAAGGCCTTTGCGGAGGAGATCCCGGACACAACCAAGATTATCATTGCCCAGCGCATCGCTTCTGTGGAGGATGCGGATCTGATCATCACCATGGACGGCGGCAGGATCGCCGAGGCAGGAGATCATCAGACTCTGCTGCAGACTTCGCAGATTTACAGAGAGGTATACGAATCGCAGAAGAAAGGAAGTGAGACAGATGAATAAACAAAGACCAGGCATTGATCTTGCAGTCATTAAACGACTGCTGACCTACATGCGCAGCTACCGGATCCATCTGGTTTTTGTTGCTGTCTGCATCCTTCTGAGCGCCATCGCCAATGTCATGTCCTCCCTGTTCATCCAGAGACTGATCGATAACTATATCGAGCCGCTTCTGCTGGAGGCAAATCCGGTCTTTGACGGTCTGCTCAGGGCCATTCTTACCATGGCCAGCATCTATGTGATCGGCATGCTTTCCACCTTGTTTTACAATCGGACCATGGCCGTTGTTTCCCAGGGAACCCTGCGGGATATCAGAAACGAGATGTTTGCGCATATGCAGAAGCTCCCTGTCAGGTATTTTGATTCGCATTCCTTTGGCGAGGTTATGAGCTTTTATACCAATGATACGGACACCCTGCGTCAGATGATCTCCCAGAGTCTTCCCCAGTTTCTGGCCTCCGCTGTTTCCATCATAGCGGTTTTCTTCTCTATGATCTATCTGAGCCTGTGGATGACTGCATTTGTGTTCCTCTTCATGATCGTGGTCCTGTTTACCGTCCGTTTTATCGCCGGGCACAGCGGCAGGTTCTTTGTGGAGCAGCAGAGGGCTCTGGCAAATGTAAACGGCTATATTGAGGAAATGGTCAGCGGCCAGAAGGTGGTCAAGGTATTTAACCATGAGAAAAAGGCAGTGGAGGAGTTTGAAAAGAGAAATGAGCAGCTGCGGGTCAGCATGACGCGGGCTAACAGCTACGCGAATATTCTCATGCCGACCATGAACAATATGGGCCATGTCCTTTATATCCTGCTTGCCATCGTGGGAGGCGGACTGGCGATTGCGGGTGTATCAAACATTTCCCTGCGCGGCGTCAGTCCTCTGACGCTGGGAACCATTGCTTCTTTCCTGACCCTCTCCAGAGGATTCATTAATCCGATTTCACAGATCTCGAACCAGCTCAACGCCGTAGTCATGGCGTTTGCCGGCGCGGCCCGGATCTTTTCTCTGCTGGATGAGCCGGCGGAGGTCGATGAGGGCACGGTCACTCTGGTCAATGCCAGAGAGGACGAAGACGGCAATCTGACCGAATGTGAGGAGAAGACAGGTCTCTGGGCCTGGAAACGGATCCTGGAAGACGGCACGCCGGAATACCGCAGACTGCAGGGGGATGTGGTCCTGGATGATGTGGATTTTGGATATGTGCCGGAAAAGCTGGTTCTTCACAACATCAGCCTCTATGCCCATCCGGGTGAGAAGGTTGCCTTCGTCGGCGCGACCGGCGCCGGCAAGACGACGATCACCAATCTGATCAATCGATTTTATGATATTGCGGACGGCAAGATCCGCTATGACGGCATCAACATCAACAAGATCAAAAAGGCAGATCTTCGCCGGTCTATGGGAATTGTTCTGCAGGATGTCAATCTTTTTACCGGCACAGTGATGGATAATATTCGTTACGGCCGGCTCGACGCCACCGATGAGGAGTGTATTGCCGCCGCAAAGCTGGCGAATGCGGATGATTTTATCCGCATGCTGCCGGATGGCTATCATACTGTCCTGGAAGGTGATGGAGGTTTATCGCAGGGACAGCGCCAGCTGCTGTCCATTGCAAGGGCTGCCGTTGCAGACCCTCCGGTCATGATCCTGGATGAGGCAACCTCCTCGATCGATACACGTACGGAGGCCATCGTGCAGAGGGGAATGGATGCCCTGATGAAGGGCCGCACGGTCTTTGTAATTGCACACAGACTATCGACAGTCAGGAATTCAGATGTTATAATGGTACTGGATCATGGACGCATTATTGAGCGCGGGAACCATGAGAAGCTGATTGCCGAAAGAGGCAGATATTACCAGCTTTACACCGGTGCCTTTGAGTTAGAATAAAGGGTTTCAGGTCGGATGGTTTCCCGGAGAGCAGCTCTCTGGGATGCTGTCCGATTTTTATAATATAAGTGGATGATAGAGGGAAGTAGTATGAGCAAAGTGTATTTTGTAGACTATGGCAAGCGTCTGTCCTGCTATGTGATCCTGGGAAGCAGGGTGATCGTGGTGGATCCCGGCATGGCTTACTGCGCCGGGAGAACGATCGAAGAGATTGAGCGGATCACAGGAGGCAGACCGGTAGAGGCGGTTCTTCTGACGCATTCTCATTATGACCATGTAGCCGCACTTCCGTATTTCCGGAAAAAGTGGCCTGATTTGAAGGTCTACGCCGGGGAACATGCTGCATATGTCCTGCAAAGACCCGGTGCCCGCGAGACCATTCGCAGGCTTTCTCTGGAGGCGGCAGCGCAGAACGGCGCAGTTTTGGCGGATGGATACGATGAGAGCCTGCTTTGTCCGGACGAGACCGTGGCGGACGGTCAGGAGTTTTTGATCGGGGATGTGAAGATCCGTGCCATCGAGACCGGAGGACATACCCGGGACTCTTTTTCCTATCTGCTTGAGGACGGCACCTTGTTTGCTTCTGAATCCATCGGTCTGCCCTCCTGCCAGGGCAATTATACGCCGGAATATCTGGTCAGCTTCCGTCAGGCCCAGGAGAGCCTTGAAAAGGTGATCGCCCTGCAGCCGACCCGTCTTTGCATGCCGCATGCGGGGATCATAGAGCACCCGGATGAGACAGTCTGGACCTGGTTCAGACAGGGACTGGACCGTGCCTGTGTCTATATGATGGGGCTGCTCCGCAAGAAGAAGACGCATGAGGAGAGAATGGAGGCTCTGGCGGAGAAGTACTGGGATCCGGAACGGCCCGGCGGCTGGCCCAGAGGCGCATTTGAACTGAATTATACCGCCATGTTAAAAGTCATTGATCGAGAGATGATGCCGCACCCGCAGGAGCAGGCATGATCTTCAAACATATTTCGTAAGGACAGAAAGGAATTTCGATTATGGATTTAGAAAAAGCACTGCAGGAACTGGACCTTTTACAGAAGAGGTTATATGCCTATTATTATGCGCAGGCCTCCATCAATGTTGACGGAGAGACCGTGGCGCCGTCCGGTTCCGCCAAAGGACGCGGCGTGGCTCTGGGGATTCTTGCAGGGGAGGAGCAGAAGCTGATGACCGGCCAGAGTACCGGCAGGCTCCTTGACTTCCTGAGCGAACATCTTGATGAGCTGGATCTGGTCCGCCGGCGTCAGGTCGAGGAGCTGAAAAGAAATTATGACTATGTTTCCAGGGTTCCCGCAGAGGAGTACATGGAGTACGCCATGCTGGTCAATGAGGCGTCCGACATCTGGCATAAGGCAAAGCTAAAGGACGATTTTCCTATGTTTTTACCGGCCCTGGAAAAGGTGATCGATTACACCAGGAGGTTTGCCGGCTATTATGATGACAGCAAGGATCCTTACGATGTGCTCCTGGACAAGTATGAGAGAGGGACCAGTCAGGCGTATCTGGATCAGTTTTTTGCGGATATCCGCAGCAAACTGGTACCTCTGATCCGGGCGATCGGAAGCAGACCGCAGATCGATGACAGCTTCGTGCACCGTTATTATCCGATTCCAATCCAGCGGCAGTTTTCGGATGATCTGATGCAGATCATGGGACTGGACCGGGCGCACTGCACCATCGGGGAGACAGAGCATCCCTTTACCCAGGAGCTTTGGAACGGAGATGTCCGCATCACGACCAATTATACCGATCACAACCTGATCGATTCCATGTATTCGGTGATTCATGAGGGCGGACACGCGACTTACGAACTGGGCGTGCGGGATGATCTGCAGTTTACCGTTCTCTCCGGCGGCGTTTCTATGGGCGTGCATGAGAGCCAGTCCAGATTTTATGAGAATATCATTGGACGGTCAGAACCTTTTATCACCAGCATTTTCCCTGTCATGCGGGAGCATTTTCCCGATCAGCTGGAGGGCGTGAGCGCTCATGACATGTTCCTTGCAGTCAATAAGGTGCAGCCGTCTCTGGTACGCGTGGAGGCGGATGAGGTTACCTATCCCCTGCATATCATGATCCGCTATGAGATCGAAAAGCGGCTGATCAGCGGAGAACTGGCGGTGAAGGATATTCCGGGCGTCTGGAAGGAGATGTACATGGAGTATCTGGGCGTGGAGGTACCGGATGATAAGAGCGGATGTCTGCAGGATTCTCACTGGTCGACCGGATTGATCGGCTATTTCCCCTCCTATGCGCTGGGCAGTGCATACGGGGCGCAGATGCTGCAGAATATGCAGAAGGAGTTTGATGTCTGGGAGAGTGTTTCCCGCGGCGACCTGTCGCATGTGACAGCCTGGCTGCGCGAGCGGATCCACCAGTACGGCAGCCTTTATACGCCGCAGCAGATTGTAGAGAAGGCCTGCGGCAGCTTTGACCCGACCTGCTACACCGATTATCTGACAGAGAAGTACAGCAGGATCTACGGATTATAAATGAATGAAAACCGCACGGCGGGTTCAGATAGAAAACAGCCCTTTATGCAGGAAATAGAAGAGGAGGTATCATATGTATTACGATGGCAAAATCTGGATTGGCGATTCCAACGGAGAAAAGGTTTGCATTCTGCCCCAAATGGCCAATCGTCACGGCCTGATCGCTGGTGCGACCGGCACAGGTAAGACGATCACGCTGAAGGTCCTTGCGGAGTCTTTCAGTGACGCCGGCGTTCCGGTATTTGTAGCAGATGTCAAGGGAGATCTGTCCGGCATGGTAAGGCCCGGCAATAATACCGAGGATATGCAGGCCAGGATCGCCCGCTTCGGACTGGACCAGTGCGGCTTCCAGTACCAGTCCTATCCGTCCGAGTTCTGGGATATCTACGGGGAGATGGGAATTCCCCTTCGCACCACGATTTCGGAGATGGGTCCGCTCCTTCTTGCCAGACTGATGGAGCTCAATGACACGCAGACTGACATTCTCACCATTATTTTTGACATCGCGGACAAAGAGGGACTTATCCTGACTGATACCAAAGACTTAAAGAGCATGATCCAGTATGTCACCGACCACAGTAAGGAATACACAGAGGCTTACGGCAACATGGCCAAGCAGAGCCTCGGCGCGATCCTGCGCAGCGTGGTCGCCCTCGAGGCCCAGGGAGGCGAGCAGTTCTTTGCCGAGCCTGGTCTGGCGATCTCCGACTGGTTCCAGAATGTGGGCGGAAAGGGTATGATCAATATTCTGGACTGCCGTGTTCTGATGAATAATACGATCATGTATTCCACCTTCCTGCTCTGGATGATGACAGAACTCTTTGAGGTTCTTCCTGAGATCGGTGATCCTGATAAGCCCAGAATGGTATTCTTCTTCGATGAGGCCCACCTGCTCTTCAAGAATAGCTCCAGAGCCTTTATGGCAAAGATCGAGCAGGTTGTAAAGCTGATCCGCTCCAAGGGCGTGGGCATCTACTTTATCACGCAGAGCCCCAAGGATGTGCCGGATGAGATTCTCAACCAGCTGGGCAACAAGATCCAGCACGCTCTGCGCGCCTATACCCCTTCCGAGCAGAAGGCAATCCGTGCGGCGGCAGCTTCCTTCCGCGTCAATCCTGAGTTTGACACCGCGACAGTTCTGCAGGAGCTGGGAACCGGTGAGGCCATTATCTCTGTCCTGGATGAGAAGGGTATTCCGTCTGTTGTCAAGAAGTGCAAGGTGCTTCCTCCGCAGAGCCTTATGGGCCCGATCACGGACGGGGAAAAGCAGCAGGAGTACTACAAGAGCAACCTCTATCTGAAGTACAAGGATACCTATGATCCTGAATCTGCCTACGAGATCATCACCAGACTGAACCAGAAGGAGGCTCTGGAGGCAGAGGAGGCGGCCAAGGCTGCCGAGCAGGCCAAGCTGGATGAGGCTGCCCGCAAGCAGGCTGAGCGTGAGGCTGCCAAGCAGGCTGCGGCGGAGGCAAAAGAGGCTGAGCGCAAGGAGAAGGCTGTGAAGAACAGCATAGGCAAGGTGGCCAGCACTGCGGCAGGCACAGTCGGCAGAGAGGTCGGCAATACCATCGGAAGCGCGGTAGGCGGCAAGTTCGGTAAAAAGCTGGGCGGCAACCTCGGTGCATCCCTGGCCAGAAACATCATCGGACTGCTGAAAAAATAATAAAAAGGAATTAGAAAATCAATGAAGGATTATAAGATCAACACAAAGTGTGTACAGGCAGGCTACCGCCCCGGAAACGGGGAACCCCGCCAGGTGCCGATTATTCAGTCAACAACGTTTAAGTATGATACCAGTGAAGCCATGGGCAGGCTTTTTGACCTGGAGGATGCAGGCTATTTTTACACCCGCCTGCAGAATCCGACCAATGATCATGTGGCAGCGAAGATTGCCGAGCTTGAGGGCGGAACAGCAGGCATGCTGACCTCCTCCGGACAGGCTGCCAACTTCTTTGCTCTCTTTAACATATGTGAGTGCGGGAGCCATATCGTAGCTTCCTCCTCTATTTACGGAGGGACCTTTAATCTGATCGCGGTGACCATGGCCAAGATGGGCATCACATCGACCTTTGTGTCCCCGGATTGCTCCGAGGAAGAGCTTGAGGCGGCTTTCCAGGACAATACCAGAGCTGTTTTCGGCGAGACTATCGCCAATCCTGCCCTGACCGTGCTTGACATTGAGAAGTTTGCTTCGGCAGCCCATCGCCACGGCGTGCCCCTGATCGTGGACAATACCTTCCCGACTCCGGTTGGCTGCAGACCCATCGAGTGGGGGGCGGATATCGTGACCCATTCTACGACCAAGTATATGGACGGTCATGGAGCTGCTGTCGGCGGAGCGATCGTGGACAGCGGTAAGTTTGACTGGATGGCGCACGCAGATAAGTTCCCCGGTCTGACTACGCCGGATGACTCCTACCACGGTATCACCTATGCAGAGAAGTTTGGCCTCGGAGGTGCTTTTATCACGAAGGCAACCTCACAGCTCATGCGTGATTTTGGCTCGATCCAGTCCCCGCAAAATGCTTTCCTGCTCAATCTGGGTCTGGAGTCTCTGCATGTCCGCATGCCTCGTCATGTGGAAAATGGACAGGCAGTGGCAGAGTTCCTGGCCGGACATCCGGCCGTTGAATACGTCAGCTATCCGGGACTGCCGGGCGATCCCTACTACGCACAGGCGCAGAAGTACTTCGGCAACGGCGGATGCGGCGTCGTATCCTTCTGCATCAAGGGCGGAAGAGCGGCCGCAGAGTCTTTCATGAAGAGCCTTCGCCTGATTGCAATTGAGACGCATGTGGCGGATGCCAGATCCTGTTGTCTCAATCCTGCCACTTCCACCCACCGTCAGATGACCGATGAGCAGCTGGAGGCAGCAGGCATCCCCGCAGGTCTTGTCAGAGTATCCTGCGGTCTGGAGGATAAGGAGGATCTGATCGCGGATCTTGCTGCTGCGTTAGAGAGCATTTGATTGATATTCCGGTTTTCACGGGTCCAGATAAGTCTGGACCCGTATTTTTTTTCCGTCGGTATGAACCAATACCGCCCCGGTCTGTGCGGTGCACAGGATGCGGCTTTTTGCCTCTTCCAATCGTTTTAGAGTCTCAGGTGCAGGGTGTCCGTAGCGGTTATGCGCGCCGCAGGAGATGACCGTGACGGAGGGGGCAGCTCTTTGCAGAAAGGCGCCGCTGCTGGCAAAGCGGGAACCGTGATGGGCACATTTTAAAATGGTGAGATTCCGGATTTCTGCTGCTTTCAGTTTTTGCTCCTGGTCAGCAGAAATGTCTCCCGTGAGCAGGAGCCGGAATTGGTCTTTTTGTATGCGCAAGACCATGGAAAGGGCATTGCGGTCCGGACTTTTCTCTCCGGCAGCAGGGTAGAGACAGCTGAAGTGCCAGTCGCCAAAGGACCAGTGGTCACCGGCGCGGATCCGGGAAACCTTAGCCTGGCAGGCGGCGGCAAGCTCGGCCAGATCTAGTGCCCCGGGATCGGTTTGAGAAGCATTTGTCAGGATTAGTCGGCGGATCCGTCCCTCCCGGAGCAGTTCCATGACACCGGAAATATGATCCAGGTCTGCATGGCTGATGAAGGCATAATCGATATGATCTATTCCGCAGTACTGCAGATAGGGCAGGATAGTATAGCGGCCCACACTTTTTTCGCTGCTGCTGCCGCCGTCCACCAGACAGGTGACACCGCCGGTTTTCAGGAAGATGCAGTCACCCTGCCCCACATCCAGAAAGGTAATCCGGTCTCCAAAGCTGCGCCAGGGGACGGCAAGCAGGATGCTGCAAAGAAGAACGCCGCACAGAAAGAATCGAAGACGGAGGCACTGCTTGCGTCTTTTCTTGTGCGCGCGGAGGATGCCAAGCGCGCAAGGCAGCAGTATTATGATGTAGTAGAGTATGAGAACAGGGACCGGAGGCCGGCCGCAGGTCCATACAGAAAAGGGAAGCCGGCTTACGCCTCTGCACAGAAGAAGGCTCATCCGGAGCAGGGTGTAGGCGCCGCCTCCCGGCAAGGCTCCGGCAGACGGACACAGGAGACCTGTCAGGCCGGCAAGCAGGCAGACGGGAACCAGCAAGCTCATAGCCGGAATCACCAGCAGATTAAGAGGAAGAGCCAGAACCGGGAGGGTATAATAATGCCAGGCTGTGATCGGCAGTGTCACAAGAGTCGAAACCAGAGAAGGCCCTGCGAAGCGGATCAGTTTGTTTTTGGCCAGTTGTTCCGGCAGAAGCCTGCGCCAGGCGGGCCGGACAAGACCCAGGGCACAGATTGCCCCGAAGGAAAACTGCATGCCCGGCTGGCTGACCATCAGGGGATGGCGCGTAAAGAGGATCAGAGCCGCGAGTGCGGCGGCTGTCATCATATCGTAGGTTCTGCCCAGATAAATGGCCATCATGGAGACGGTAAACATGATGACAGCGCGCCCTGTGGAGGGCGTCATGCCGGTCAGGACTCCGTAGCTGAGCATGGCAAAGATGCTGGCCAGCGCTGCAGGCCTTTGGCCCAGGCGCAATTTTTTCAATAGCTTGAAAATGGCGTTTCCGGTCAGGGAAATATGAAGGCCGGAGATGGCCAGAATGTGAATGATGCCGGTCTGTTGATACAGTTTTTGGATTTCCTCCGGCAGATCAGACTTTTCGCCCAGAATCATGGCACTGGCGACGGCGCCTTCCTCGCGGCCGAAGAGACGGAAAAAGACAAGAGAAAGTCTGTCCCGCAAGAGTAAGAGAAGCCCTTTGTAGGAACTTGAGGCAGAGAGTATGAACAGATCATCCGGGTAGAGGATATACTGAATGCCTCTGGCGCGCAGGTAGGAACGCATGTCAAACTGGCCCGGATTGCCGGCACGGGCAGGGAGCGTCAGTTCCCCCTCTGCCCGGATCCGGCAGCCTGCCCGCACACCGTCCGCAGTCTCCGGGTCTGCATACAGAATGACGCCGCACGGCTTCCCGGACGCCTCCTGCACAGCATCCATAATCTCCAGAACATAGCGATTTTCCTTTTCCGTCACAGAATGGACGGTGCCGGTGATCATGACTGTCTTTTCTTCAAAGTCTGTTTCGGGAAGATTCGACCTGGCTGCCTGACAAAAGACGACAAAACCCGACATAAAAAAGACAGGCAGCAGCAAGAAAAAGCGATGACTCGTTTTTCCTGTCTGCAAGCCTGTCATGATGAGCAATAATACAATCACTGCGGCTGCCGCTGCAAGATGCTTTGAAATCCCGGCAGCGGCGGCTGCCTCGCCTGTCACGTATGCGATTCCAACCCATACGAGAGGGCGTTTCAATCGATTACTTTCCTTTCTGTTCTGTTGCGGGAGGAGCAGTTTCCTCCATTTTGGATTCCGGAGCTTTTGTCTCAGGGACCGATCTTGCCGGCAGGTCGGTTTCGGCAGGACTTGTTTCTGTCTGGATCTCTGTCTCAGACACCATATCCTGCGGAAGAAGAACATCGTCCAGGACGATCCCGTCCGGCGCGTCTGTGATGGTTTCCCCATCGACCGTAATATAGACCTGGCTGATCTCATCCAGATCAGTCAGAGAGTTCACTACACTGTATACATTCAGAGCAAAGCTCTGCTCCCGGACCTTTTCCAGGAATCCCCTGTTAAAGTCAACCTGGCATAATCCGTCTTTGATGTAGATGGTGTTGACATGCGTGTTGGCGGATAGAACCGTCTGGTACTCTCCGGTAACCGGCCCGCGGATCAGAGCGTCCAGGACGGCCGCGGCCAGCGTGGATCCGGCATCATAACGCAGAGGCGTGGTGAGGAGCTTCAGCTCTGTGCCGTCCGGGGAGGCAAAATAAAGATTTACCGTGGCCTCGCTCAGATATGCATCTCGTCCGCTTAAAGAAACGACAAAGTCCTCATTTTTCATGAGGAGGGGAGTGCCGCTTTCATCGGCCAGCCAGCTTCCGTCTATGTTGAAGGAAACATAATCGATGATGCCGCTGAACTGGGACAGAGACTTGACCAGGGCGGCGCGGATCAGGATCTGGGTGGTCCTGGTAAGAGTATTATACTCTGCATCGAAATACAGACTGAGGGTCTTGCCTGCTTTGTCATACTCATACTGGATGAGATTGACCGGCGGGGCGATGACCGGCTTGAGTCCTTCCTGGTCCGGCTGATCGGCCAGGATGCCCAGCATTTCCTCAATGATTCCCTCCTCCGTGGTGGACTCCAGACGGTAGGAGACCGGTGTCAGCCTGGTTTCCTCTTCATTGATATAGTAGATGCTGTATCCCTGCTTGGTATTGTCAGCTGTCTCTTCGCTGCCTGTACGGGAAGCAATATAGCTGCGGATATTTGCGCATCCGGCAAGCGCAGGCACGAGACAAAGAAGCAGGAGCATGACGAAAGTCTTTTTCAATCTCATGCTTTCACCTCCTCACGCAGCTCATGACGGAGCGGGATGCGGATTGAGAACTGGCTGCCCTCATCCTCTTTGCTGTTGACAATGATCGAGCCATTGTGCATCAGGATGATGTTTTTTGTGATGGCCAGCCCCAGGCCGGTACCGCCGCTCTCGCGGGACCGCGCCTTATCCACACGATAGAAACGGTCAAAAATCTTTTCCTGAGACTCCTGTGGAATGCCGATTCCGGAGTCTGTCACGGTAATATAGTAATACTTATCGTCGGAATGCAGGGATATGTTGACCCAGCCGCCCGCGATATTATATTTGATGGCATTTTCCACAAGATTGGAAATAGCCAGGGAGAGCTTGACCTCATCACATTCCGCGGTAACCTGCCCTTCCGTATCAAGGCTGATCTCGACGTCCCGGCGGGAAGCAATCGGCTTGAGCCTCTTGCGGATCAGCTCCAGCATGTCGTTGATGTTGACGCTCTCGATATGCAGATCTGCATCTGTTTTATCCATTTTGACCAGAGAGAGCAGGTCGCTGATGATCCTGTTTTCGCGGTCAATCTCGGAGGAAATATCCTGCATGAACTCCTGGTAGAGTTCGACCGGGGCATCCGGCTGCATATTCAGGGAATCCGCCATGATCTTCATAGAAGTCAGAGGCGTCTTGAGCTCGTGGGAGACATTGGATACAAACTCCTGACGAGAGCTTTCCAGCTCGTTCAGACGGTAAAGCATCCGGTTAAAGGCGTCCGAAATCTGCTCAATCTCCGTAAATCCCTTGAGGGAGACCTCCTGGTCAAAATTACCTTCCGAAATCCGGTTGATCGTCGTCGCCATGGTATTAAAGGGCTTGGTCAGACTGCGCGAGAGGATAAAGGAAAGAATGATCAAAACGACGCTGATGATGGCCATGATGACAGTCATGGACTCCGCCACAGACCGGTAGGTCTCCGTCAGGTCGCTGCAGGACAGATACATAAGGATCATCCCCTTGACCTCGCCGGTATCCAGATCATGGATTACATGCGTCAGGCGCAGCATATCCGTGGCCCTGTTATAAACATTGACCTCCGTGTCCTGCATAGCCAGAATGGCGTCCTCGGATACCAGCTGCCGTCCCGTGATCATACTGTGCGTATCCGCCCGTACGATAAAAGACTGATCCACCACCAGCACACGGCCGTTGTACATGCGCGCAAACTGCGCCAGTTCTGCATCGATGGCGTCAGACGGTGTTCCGCTTAAATAATCACTTTCCAGCAGTTCATCCGCCATAATGACCGCGTAATTGCGTGCGATGTCGCTTCGGTTGGCCCGGATCAGGTCAATATAATAACGTGTATAAAAGACCTGCACAATCACGACCGGGATGACGGTGAGCACGATCATGACCACCAGCAGGCGGGCGTACATGCTGCGGGAGAACCTGCGGAACCGGCTCTTAGACTTTGATTTTTTGTTTCTAGTAGAAATGGCTTCCACCTCATTTCAATAGGATTCAATCTTAGTGATCAGGAGAGAGGCTCCTCTCCGTACTTATCCAGAAGCAGGTTGGCATCCACCACCCCGGCCTTTT
>CAMMZE010000004.1 GCA_946529195.1 uncultured Lachnospiraceae bacterium | reverse complement strand
TCTCTTTGAAAATGACCGTGAAAAAAGACTGGAAGAGACAAAGTCCATACGTCTGATTGGTCAAATCTATGAGACTTACTGGATGTTTGAATATGATGGCCGTCTTATGATCATGGACCAGCATGCCGCTCATGAGAAAGTGCTCTTTGAGCGCTACCGCAAAGAATGGGAATCCAGGCAGGTCAGCAGTCAGATGCTTGCTCCTCCTGTGGTCATTACACTGACTCCTCAGGAAATCGGCATGTATCAGAAATATGAAAGCTATTTCCGTCAGCTTGGCTTTGAATCCGAGCCTTTCGGAGGAAATGAATACGCAATCTATGCCGTTCCGCTTCAGCTCTTTGGCATGACGCCAGGCACCATGTTTGTAGAAATTCTGGATTATCTTTCGGAAGAATCCAAAAGTCTGGAAGGGTCCGCCATCACCTGGAAGATTGCGACCATGGCCTGCAAGGCAGCTGTAAAAGGCGGGGAAAAGCTGACCAGTCAGGAAGCAAAGAGCCTGATCGACGATCTGCTGAAAACGGATCATCCCTATACCTGCCCGCACGGGAGGCCCACTATGATCGAGTTTTCAAGATATGAACTGGACAAGAAATTCAAACGGATCCAGGATTAAAAGGATACAAAAGATGGACAAGAAACCACTTATCATACTGACCGGACCGACGGCTTCCGGAAAAAGTGCCCTGGCCATTAGCCTGGCCCGGCAGATCGGCGGAGAAATCATCTCTGCAGATTCGATGCAGGTCTACAGAGGGATGGACATCGGCACCGCTAAGATCCGTCCGAAAGAAATGCAGGGGATCCCGCATTATCTGATTGATGTCATGGATCCGGATGAGCCTTTTAATGTGGTAGTTTTTCAGGCCCTTGCAAAAGAAGCTATGGAAAAAATCTGGGCTGCCGGCCATATTCCAATCATTGCAGGAGGCACCGGTTTTTATATTCAGGCCCTTTTCAGAGATATCGATTTTACAGAAAATGACAATGACATATCTTACCGGAAGCATCTGGAAGCTCTTGCCGGGTCTGCCGGCCCGGAAGCTCTATTTCAGATGCTTTTGCAGGAAGATCCTGAATCCGCAGCGGCCATTCATCCAAATAATATCAAAAAGGTGATCCGGGCTCTGGAATTCAAGCATCAGACCGGACAGAAGATTTCCGACCACAACCGCGAGCAGGCAGCCCAGACTTCCCCTTATCAGTACGCTTATTTTGTGCTGAACATGGACCGGGCCATCTTATATGAAAAGATTGAACGAAGAGTGGATGAGATGATGGCAGACGGTCTTTTGCAGGAAGTTGAACATCTGCGCAGCCGCGGATACGGAATGGATCTTGTTTCCATGCAGGGGCTGGGTTATAAAGAAATCTACGCCTATCTGGAAGGGGAATGCTCTCTGGAAGAGGCTGTCAGTCAGATCAAGCTTGGAACAAGGCACTTTGCCAAACGTCAGCTGACCTGGTTCCGCAGAGAAAAAGATGTGATCTGGCTGGAAAAAAGGCCGGACTCTTCCCAGGAAGAGCTGACTGATTTCATGATAAAAGTACTAAAAGAAAAAAACATACTATGAGGTGACAATCAAGATGGACGAGCAAAAGACAATTTCTGAGATGACCAGGCAGATGTATGCATCATTTGGCCTGGATGAAGATATTATTTCCTTCTGCGCTTCAGTAGAAGAGGGACTGGAAGAAAGGTTTAAGGAGATTGACCGCATTGCCCAGTATAATCAGATGAAAGTTCTGCTGGCCATGCAGAAAAACCGTGTCAGCGAGGCACACTTTAATACTTCTACCGGCTACGGATATAATGACCTGGGCAGAGACACCCTGGAACAGGTCTATGCAGATATCTTTCATACAGAGGATGCCCTTGTAAGACCCCATATTACCTGCGGCACCCATGCTCTGACACTGGCTCTGGCCGGCAATCTCAGACCGGGTGATGAACTTTTATCCCCTGTTGGTGCTCCCTATGACACGCTGCAGGGTGTGATCGGCATCCGGCCTGAGCGGGGCAGCCTGGCAGAATATGGAATCATCTATCGCCAGACCGAACTGCTGCCTGATGGAAGTTTTGATTATCCGGCCATCCGCAGCATGATTAATGACCGCACAAAGATGGTTACAATCCAGAGGTCCAAAGGATATCTTCCCCGTCCCAGCTACTCTGTACAGCAGATCGGTGAACTGATTTCTTTCATCAAGGGAATCCGTCCTGACATCATCTGTATGGTCGACAACTGTTATGGTGAATTCGTAGAAACTCTGGAGCCTTCCGATGTCGGAGCCGACCTGGTCGTAGGTTCCCTGATCAAGAACCCGGGCGGCGGACTGGCAGGCTCAGGCGGATATATAGCAGGAAAGAGAGAATACGTGGAAAATGCGGCTTTCCGTCTGACTTCACCGGGTCTTGGCAAAGAGGTCGGCGCAAACTTCGGCGTCAACAGAAGCCTTTACCAGGGTCTTTTCCTTGCGCCTGCAGTTACAGCCAGTGCACTGAAAAGCGCTGTTTTTGCAGCTAACATCTATGAGAAGCTTGGGTTTACCGCAGTACCGGATGCCACGGAGAGCAGACACGATATCATACAGGCCGTTCTCCTGGGCAGTGAGGATGCCGTGATCGCCTTCTGTAAAGGAATTCAGGCCGCCGCGCCGGTTGACAGTTATCTGACACCTGAACCCTGGCCCATGCCCGGATATGATTGCAATGTCATCATGGCGGCAGGTGCCTTTGTCTCAGGTTCGTCCATTGAGCTGAGTGCAGACGGACCCATCAAACCGCCTTATGCTGTCTATTTCCAGGGAGGCCTTACCTGGCCGCACGGAAAAGCCGGCATTATGATGTCCCTGCAAAAGCTTAAGGAAAAGGGACTTGTTGCACTGCCTTAACTTTTTACGGGTGTTCCTATACAAATTATGAGATTTGTGATATGATATAATCAACTGTAATTATGTGTTCGCTCCGGCTGCCTGGAAAGGAGCACAGCATAATGACAGAGAAAAAACATATGACGATGAAGGACATGCCTGTCTCGGAACGCCCTTATGAGAAATGTGAGAAACTGGGACCTTCCGCATTGTCTGATGCGGAACTGCTTGCGATCATACTGAAAACAGGTCAGAAAGGGAAAAAGGTTCTGGATACGGCGTATGAATTGCTTCAGCTTGACGAGGCGCATCCCGGTCTGGAAGGACTGCTGCGGGCTGACATAAGCAGACTGCAGGCTGTCAGCGGCATTGGACGGGTAAAAGCGATCAGTCTGGCTGCCGTATTGGAACTGTCTGTCCGGCTTTCCCGGCTGCCCTTCCATGATGGATTTATCTTTGACTCTGCGGCAAAAGTAGCTGATTATTATTTACATCAGATGCGGCTTTCCCAGCAGGAAGAACTTCATGTCATGATGCTTGACAGCAAAAACAGCCTGATCAGAGAGCGGATGATTTCACTGGGTTCAGTTAAGTCAGCCATGGTGGATCCCCGCGGCATCTATATAGAGGCTATTCGCTGCGAAGCAGTTGGGATTATCATCATTCACAATCATCCGAGCGGGGATCCTTCCCCCAGCAGTGAGGATATTTCCGCTACCATGCGGATCGCAGAGGCCGGAAAACTTCTGGATATCCCTCTGATCGACCATATCATAATCGGAAATCAGACATATACCAGTATGCGTGAGCAGGGCTGCATTTTCTAGGAGCAGTCTGGAAAGGCTCCGCATATGAGGATAACTAACATAGATAAAAAGGGGGGCTTTTTTTGCCCAGCAGGAGATTCGGCATTGATGCCGGTTCCATGAATATAAAGATCTGTCAATCCGGCCGGGGATTACTGGCAAACGAGAGAGACATGATCGCCATTCAAAAGAAAAAAGAAACAATAGCGATCGGGAATGCTGCTTATGATATGTATGAGCGCACTTCCGGTGCTATTGTCGTGTCCGGACCTGTCCGCGGAGGCGTGATCGCAGATATCAGCAATCTTCAGAAGATTGTTGAGGCGCTTCTCCGCAAAAACGGCTGTACGCCCGGGTTCGTACATAATAATCATTTCTATCTTTCTGTTCCGACGGATGTATCAGAAGTAGAGAAGAGAGCATACTTTTCTCTGATTTCTCATTCCGCCTACAGCACCCGCAATATCTTCCTTGTTGAGAAGCCCATCGCTTCCGCGATCGGGGAAAAACTCCCTGTCATGGAAGATACTGCTGTCATGCTGGTGGATATGGGAGCCGGTTCTACAGAGATTACTGTGATGTCAGCAGGCGGTATCGTCGTGAGCCGTCTTCTGAAACAGGGCGGCAATACAGTCAATGATCTGATTGTCCGCCTGGTCAGAGAGCGCTGTCATCTTGTCATCGGCTTTAAAACAGCTGAGTATCTCAAACTGGAACTCGGCAGTGCCATCCCGGACTCCAAGCGCACTCTGAAAGTATACGGGATTGATCTGATCTCCGGTCTTCCCTCTGAAAGCGAGATTCCTGTTGACATCGTTTTTGATTCCCTCAAACCATATCTGATTGATTTATTCAAAGCGATACTCACTATGATCAGCACCATTCCTCCCGAACTGGCACTGAAGATCGTTGACAGCGGCATCAACTTTACCGGAGGCAGCTGCATGATTCCCGGCCTGAAGCAGCTTGCGGAGTCTGTTCTTCATGTAAGGACCGTTTTTTCAGATGCCCCGCAGGAGAGTGCAGCCAGAGGTCTTGCACAGATCATGCAGCAATCTGCCAATTACCGCAGCGTGATATTCTCCCTGCGAGATTCGACTTTTGAATAGGGAGGCAGGATATGAGACGCGGCAAAAACAAAGAAAACAGACCTAATACGGTTTTTTTCATACTGCTTTTACTATGTGCCCTTGCAATCGGGCTTGGCCTCTTCCGTGATTTCACAGGAGGAAGCGGATTTCAGATTGCGAATGTCATTCTGGCTCCCATGCAGAAGGGAATCGGCAGCATCGGAAAACTGGCTTCCAATACTTCTCAGAGAAACAGGACCATTTCTGAACTGGAAGCAGAAAATGACCAGCTCAATGAGCAGATCGATCAGCTCAAATCCCAGATCAACTCTCTGGAGCAGAATCTTTCAGACTACAATGACCTGCTCGAGCTTTTTGACCTTTCCGAAAAGTATTCCGGTTATGATATGACCGGCGCCCGGATCATCAGCAAGGATCCCGGCAACTGGTATAACCGTTTTACCATCAACAAAGGAAGCAGGGACGGGATTCAGACTGGTATGAATGTTGTCTCTGATAACGGACTGGTTGGTATCGTCATCAGCACTTCACCGTCTACTTCGGTTGTCAGAAGTATCATTGACGATAACAGCAGCGTCAGCGGTATGCTCAGTAAGAATTACAATACCTGTATTGTCAGCGGTGATCTGACCCTCATTGACAGCAATCTTCTGGATGTTGAGCTGCTTTCTGACAACACATCCATTGCAGACGGTGATGAAGTTGTTACTTCTTATATCAGTGACAAATTCCTGCCCGGTCTTCTGATCGGATACATCAGCAATGTCAGTGATACGCAGGCAGACCTTTCCAAGCATGCGCAGCTGACCCCGGCCGTGGATTTTGAACACCTTTCCAATGTCCTGATCATCAAACAGCTGCAGGGCAGCCAGACGCAGGAAACACAGGAAACGGCAGCTGAATCTGAAACCGAGTCCGTCAGTGAGACAGAAAGCGAAACCCAGACGCAGGAAGCAGGAGAGTAAGCCAATGAAAAAAATCATTACTTACCTCGTATTCATCCTGCTTTTGTTCCTGCTGCAGAGTTCCTTTTTCTGCTATCTGAAACTGGCAGATGTTGTGCCAAATCTTCTGATCATACTTACCGTATCTGTTGCCCTCATGGACGGCAGAACTGAAGGGTGTATCGTAGGATTTTTATGCGGTCTTCTGATGGACATCAGCTATGGAGACCTGCCGGGCCTGTACGCATTAGGGTATCTGCTGACAGGATATTTTGCCGGATTCTTCAACAGGATCTATTACCGGGAGGACATTACCCTTCCGATCCTGATCATTGCCGGCGGAGATATTTTCTACGGACTATATATGTTTATTACCGGTTTCCTGAGCAGGGGACGCACAGATTTTCTCTTTTATCTGCGCAGGATCATTCTTCCGGAAACTGCATATACGCTGATCATTGCCATTTTCCTCTACAGGCTGATCCTGCTGATTTATGTCCGTTACCTGAACAAAGGAAGTGAGAGCAGTTTTGCTTAAAAATATAGTGACAGATTTACTGGGACTGTTTCGTTCCAGGATCTTCATTCTCGGTTTTTTATTTTCTTTTCTTGGCGGCATACTTTTGCTGAGACTCTATAGTCTCCAGATTGTCAACGGTGAAGAATACCTGGATACATTTACATACCGTATCCAGAAAAATATAGAATCTGCCAGCCCCAGAGGAACCATCTATGACCGCAACGGCGTCGTTCTGGCTTATGATGAACGATCCTATACAGTCACAATCGAAGATGATCCCCGTCTGACAGACAACAAGACCCGTAATGACATGGTTGCAGCTCTGATCAAAATCGTCAAAAAGACGGGCAATCAGATGATCTATGATCTTCCGCTTGAGATCGATGAGAATGGCGCCATGGCTTTTACTGAAGGGGAAAATTCCATTCTGCGCTTTAAGAAAGATGTCTATGCGACAGAAGATCTTTCTGCCAAAGAAAGCAATGCTTCTGCCCAGGAAGTCTTTCTCTATATGCGCGACGATCTTTTTGAGCTTGGCAGACATTATGATGACCAGACGGCTTTGGAGATCTTATCCATCCGCTTTGACATTTTTATGAAGCGTTATGCCAAGTATCAGTCTGTAACAGTCGTAAACAAAGCTTCGGACGAGCTGATCGCTGCAGTCAGGGAAAATGGAGATATTCTTCCTGGCGTAACGATTTCTCAGAGTTATTCCCGTATCTATCCTGACAGTTTGTATTTCTCTGATCTTACAGGCTATATCGGTTCTATTTCAGAAGATGAACTGGCCCAGCTGGAAGAAAAGGGTAATACCAACTACTCCATGAATGACAATATCGGAAAGACCGGTATTGAATCCTATCTGGAAGAAAGACTGAAGGGAAGCAAGGGTTCACAGACCCTTTATGTCAACAGTCTTGGTTCCGTGCTGGAAACAACGGATGTCGTTGACCCTGTGCGGGGAGAGGATGTTTATCTTTCGATTGATGCCGATTATACCAAAAAGGCATACAAGATGATCGAGGAACGTGTAGCCGGCATTATCCTGGCCAACCTTACAGATTCTGAAGTTGATAAAGATAATAACGAACAGGCTTTGATTCCTGTTAAGGATGCGTATTATTCTTTCATCAAAAATAACATCATTAATCTGAATCATATCAAAGCAGAAGATGCAACGAGCAGAGAAAAAAGCTTTTACAGCAAATATCAGTCCTATGTGACTTCTGTTATGAATGCTTTCCCGTCTAAGATTGAAGAAAAAGAAGAGTCTCTTGATAAGGCATCCGCTGCTTTTATCAATATGGCCTGCTCCATGCTGCAGGATGATGAAGTTCTGCAGATGTCTCATGACAGCAGCACCTATTCTTCCTGGACCAACGGGGAGACCAGTTTCTCGGATCTTCTTCACAGCGCGGTCAGCAATAATATGATCAGTCTGGACAAACTGGAACTGACAGGAGATTATGTAGATTCCAAGGAGATCTATACGGCTATCCTCTCTTATATTATGGATAAGCTGCCTGATTATGAAGGATTTGAGAAAAGAGCATATTATTATATGCTCGATGACGGAACCATAAGCGGCGCAGAGATCTGCCTCCTGCTTTATGATCAGGGAATTCTGGAAGAAGAAGGCGACAGCGATTATGAAGCGCTTGCATCCGGTTCTCTTGGTGCATATGGCTTCTTGTACAATAAGATCTACAATATGGAAATCACTCCGGATATGCTGGCACTGGAACCTTGTTCCGCCTCCTTTGTCATGACCGATATCAAGACAGGCAAGGTATTATGTCTGATTTCTTATCCCGGCTATGACGCCAACCGGATCGATGATATTTCCTATTATTCTTATCTGCTTGGAAATGACGCAGTACCGCTTTTCAACCATGCGACCCAGCAGACAATCGCACCGGGTTCTACTTTTAAACCCATTTCCGCGACTGCCGGTCTGGAAGAGAAGATCATTACAGGCGACACTTACATTTACGATGAAATCGAGTTTCCGCGCGTAGAGCCCCATCCCTACTGCTGGAACAGAGGAGGACATGGTTCCCTCAATGTTGCGGGCGCTATTGAAAATTCCTGTAACTATTTCTTCTATGAACTTGGCTGGATGATGTCAACCCAGCACGGGGAATATAATGATTCCGAAGGACTGGCAATCCTTCAGAAATATGCCAAGCTCTATGGCCTGGACCGTGTCAGCGGACTGGAACTTCCGGAAACAGAGCCTCAGATTTCTGATTATGATGCTGTCAGATCTGCCATCGGTCAGGGTACCCATAACTATTCTGCAGCTGAGCTTACCAGATATGTTACGGCGATTGCCACATCCGGCACTCTCTATGACCTTACACTGATCGACCGTTTTGCGGATTCTGAGGGTAATATCACAGAGGAGAACAAGGCTGAAGTCCTCGATCATCTTGATTTTTCAAAAGATACGTGGACACTTGTCCATGACGGCATGTATCAGGTATGCAATGTATCCCCTTATTATACAAAAATGAGCGGACTTGGCATTGATATCGCCGGAAAATCCGGATCGGCCCAGGAAGCAGAAAACGAGGCGGAGCACAGTCTTTTCATCGGATATGCACCTGCTGACAATCCGCAGGTTGCGGCAACCCTGATCGTGCCGAATGGATATGGGTCCCATAATATTCTGGACTTGTATGCGGATCTGATATGTGAATATTACGGAATCGAAGTGGAAAGAAACGGAAACTGCGATGTGGTTGGCAATACCAAGGACGGCACAGCCACTCCCAAAGATCCGGATCTTCCCAGAACAGCAAATATTCCCGCTTCTTCGGGTACAAACGCCGATTAAAAGGGAAAAAAGGAACAAATCATGGTTTACAGACAAAGCAACACACTCAGGCTCCGGCAGGAGAGATACAATCTTCATATGTATAATTTCCGCCTGATACTGGCGATCCTGGCTCTCGGAACAATCGGAGTCCTGGTCATACACAGTGCAGCGGACGGCTATGCACAGAAACAGATGTATGGCTTCGCAGGCGGACTCATCATGATGTTTATCATCTCCCGGATTGATTATAATAAGATCCTCAAGTTTGCATGGCCTTTGTATGCATTCAACATCCTGATGCTGGCAGCTGTCCGGCTCATGGGAACCACGGTCAACGGTGCAACCAGATGGTTTGGTATCGGCGGTTTCCGATTCCAGCCTTCTGAGCTGAGTAAGGTTCTCATGATCATCATTTTCTCTTATTATATCAATGACCAGAAAGATAGGATCAATCATCTGCCGACACTTGTTAAAATCGGAGTGATCTATGCGATCCCGCTTATGCTGATCGTCATACAGCCGGACCTTTCTACAACACTGGTATTTATATTTCTTTTCTGTGTTCTGATGTTTGTCGCAGGACTCAGTTATAAGATCATCGGGGGTGTCCTGCTGCTGGCCATTCCTTCCATTGTCTTCCTGTTCTGGTATATACAGCAGCCTTTCCAGAAACTGCTCAAAGACTATCAGGTAGACCGTGTCATGAGCTTTTTGCATCCTTCGGATTATCTGCTTACGACATATTATCAGCAGTACAATTCCATCATGGCGATCGGATCCGGTATGCTGACAGGAAAAGGACTGGACAACAACACCATCACATCTGTAAAAGGCGGCGACTTTATTTCCGAACCGCAGACAGACTTCATTTTTGCGGTTGTCGGAGAAGAACTTGGATTCATCGGCTGCTGCGTCGTGATCGGCCTTCTTGCCTTTATTGTGGTGGAATGCCTGATCATCGCCGCAAATGCCAGAGACCTTTGCGGCAAGCTGCTTGCCAGCGGCGTGGCTGCAGTCATCTCATTTCAGACCTTCATCAATATAGGAGTAGCAACCGGCATCATCGCCAATACCGGCATACCGCTGCCTTTCGTCAGCTACGGACTCAGTTCCCTATGGAGCAATTTTATTGGATTAGGACTGATTTTAAATATAGGATTACAAAGGAATAGGAGGTAGTATATGAACATCGGTCTTGTCGCTCACGACAGCAAAAAGGTTCTGATGCAGAATTTCTGCATTGCATATCGTGGCATTCTCAGTAAAAACGAACTATATTCAACAGGCACCACCGGAAGACTGATCGAAGAAGTCACCAATCTGACTGTTCACAAGTTTCTGGCCGGATATCTCGGCGGAGAAGAACAGCTTGGTGCGCAGATTGAGCACAACAAGATCGATCTTGTTATATTTCTCCGGGATCCTTTCTCTGTCAGCCGCAGAGATCCTGACGCACGTAAAATTCTGAATCTGTGTGATAATCGGAATATACCTGTCGCCACCAACCTGGCCACTGCAGAACTTCTGATCAAAGCTCTTGAGCATGGTGATCTGAACTGGCGGGAATTCTACAAATAACAGGATGGAATATCAAATGAAAAAGAAACTGATCACTTGTTTTCTGACTGCATGCATGCTGATTTCCATGGCTGCCTGCTCCGGAAGCACCAAAATAATGAAACCCTACACGGTCATGACCTCTGATAAAAATGTATCAGCGGCATCCATGGTTCCCGCAGATGCCTTTCAGACTTTTGCACAGGATATTGGTGTAATCTCTGTCGGTGAATCTGAAGAAGGGGTTAATTCCTCTGCTATGGAAGGGATTGACGCCAAAGAGATCTTTCTGGCTGCCGGGGCAGACGGGGAAATCCTTGCAGCAAAAAATATTTATGAGACCATGCCGCCTGCCAGTATCACGAAAATCCTGACAGCCCTTCTGACACTGGAAAGTGGTATGGATCTGGACCAGAAATACACGCTGACCTCCGATATCCTTGTCAGCGACCCGGATGCTCAGCTGTGCGGCTTTGAAGTAGGAGATGTCGTTTCTCTCCGCACTCTGTTATACTGCACACTGATCTACTCCGGCAATGATGCAGCAAATGCAGTTGCCAGTGCTGTCAGCGGAGGCGATATCGCTGCTTTCTGCAGACAGATGAACGAGAGAGCCGCCCAGCTCGGCGCGACCCAGACACATTTCATGACGCCAAACGGTCTGGATACACCGGATCATTATTCATCTGCTTATGATCTGTATCTGATCTTCCGCGAATGCATCAAATATGATGTATTTATGGATGCTGTCAATCAGTCTTCTTATACAGCTGTCTTTGAGCGGAATGGTGAGGAGCTTTCCTACACCTATCCCTCCACCAACCATTATTTTACAGACGAAGCCGATCCTCCGGAAGGCATCACCATTGTCGGCGGCAAGACCGGAACGACTGATAATGCCGGCACATGTCTCATATTATATGTCGAAGACAAGAGCGGAAACGGTTATATATCACTGATCCTGGGAAGTCCTGATAAGGATGCTCTGTATGCAGGTATGACAAAATTATTGTTAAATCTTAATAAATAGTCATTGTATTTTTGATGTATTCATCATATAATTAAACATGAGAGAAATACGGTATCAGATTTTATAATATGACCGCATCTTCATCATTTGCTAATTTTAGGAGGAGATATCCATGATAAAGATCATTTCAGGCAGCAAGGGTAAAGGCAAGACAAAGTATCTGATTCAGATGGCCAATGACGCAGTAAAGACTGCAGAAGGAAACGTTGTCTATCTCGATAAGAATAATAAACATATGTATGAGCTCAGCAACAAGATCCGTCTGATCAATGTAGGTGACTATCACGTAATCGACACTTATGATGCATTCCTTGGCTTTGTATGCGGCCTTATCTCACAGGACAGCGATCTTGAGACTCTGTTCCTCGACAGCTTCCTGACCATTGCTAATGTTACCAGCGACCATGTGGGTTATGTACTTGGTAAGCTTCATGAGATCTCTGATCGTTTCGATACAGACATTGTTCTTAGCATCTCCATGGACGCAGATCACATTCCTGAAGATTTTAAGAAAGATATTGTTATCTCTTTATAACTGCCGGATATACGGCAGATTCCATTGTCCATAGTTAGCGGATCTGCGGAACCATGCATATGCGTGGTTCCGCAAATTTTCATTCACAGAAAGGACCTTTCATGAACGAAAATGATCACGATGAGAAAACAGTAAAGCCCGGCCGTACCCGCATCAATATCGGCCTGATCGTCTTCATAGTGATCTTCATCTACATTATTTCGAATCTTCTTGCCTATCTTACCAGAGAGCATATCTCGATCTTTGAAGTAGAGGCAGGAGAGATTGTAGATGAGGATGTTTTTTCCGGCGTCGTTCTGCGGAATGAAGAGGTGGTCAAGGCAAAAGCGGGCGGTTATATCAATTTCTATATTTCCGATGGCGAAAAAGCTGCCAAAAACAGCAATGTCTGTGTCATCACCAAAGCAGATTCGGCTAAAAAAGAAAGCAGCTCTGATGCAAGCAGCACTTTTGCGCTGACCCGTGATGATTACAGCAGCATCCGTGAGCAGATCATTGATTATAACAAGAAATATTCGGACAGCAATTTCAGTGAGATTGCCACACTGGACTACAGGCTGACGAATGTCGTAGGTCAGATCATAAGCCGGACAAATATTACCAATCTCGGCCGCGCCGCTTCCAGCAGCTATGAGATCATGAAAGCAGAAGATAATGGACTGATCAGTTATTCCATCGATGGAATGGAATCGATGTCAGAATCCGATATCAATGACAATTCTTTTCAGTCCGGTATCACAGACCGCAGTCAGATTTCTGCCGGATCGTTCATCAATGCCAATGAGCCGGCCTATAAGATCATTCACGAGGATGCCTGGGAGATCGTAATCTCACCTACCCAGGAGCAGCTGGAAAAGCTCAGAGAATTGGAGACCGTTGATGTCACCATCATCCGGGACAATCTGACGACCTCTGCTCAGGTCCATATTTTTGACAGCAACGGAAAGACTTATGTTGGGCTGATCCTGAACAATTACATGATCCGGTACTGTAATGACCGGTATCTTGATGTACAGCTTCTCTGGAGCAGCTATTCCGGTTACAAGATTCCTGCTTCCGCCATTACATCCCTCTATTATTACATGATACCAGCGGAATATCTGGTTACCGAAGAAAAAACTTCCCAGAGCGGATTTTACCTGCAGGACGGCAGCAATACTGTTTTTAAGAAGCCGGAAATCGTTATGATGACAGAAGGTTTCTGTTACGTTGATATGAATGACATTGAAGAAGGCGCCGTTGTCATACAGCCGGATACAGGACAGACTTATCAGGTCGGAACCACGGCAGCGCTTACCGGTGTTTATAATATCAACCAGGGCTATGCCCGTTTTACCCTGGTAAAAGTACTCCATCAGTATGGAGATTATTGCATTGTTGATCCGGAAGAAAGCAGTTCTCTTTCCATTTATGACCACATTATCCTGAATGGCGAGAGTGTATCTAACGGGGAATTTATCTATTAGATCTAAAGGAGGCATACAAATGCTGTCAGATAATGTCAGAGAGGTAGAAGAGAAGATTCTGAAAGCCTGCGAAAGGGCAGGCCGTAAAAGAGAAGACGTCACCCTGATTGCCGTCAGCAAAACAAAACCTGTCTCTGATATTGAAGAAGTCATGCAGGCCGGGATCCGTGAATTCGGTGAAAACAAAGTACAGGAATTGAAGGAAAAATACGAAATCCTGCCCAAAGATATCAGGTGGCATATGATCGGTCATCTGCAGCGCAACAAGGTCAAGTATCTGCCTGGAAGAACCGTCATGATCCACTCTGTCGATTCTCTGAAGCTGGCGGAAGAAATTGACCATGAGTTCGGCCGTCACGGTCTGACTGCAGATATCCTGCTTGAGGTCAATGTTGCCGGAGAGATGAGTAAATTCGGCGTTTCTCCCGAAGAGGCTCCTGTACTTGCCGAGACGATTTCCAAGCTGGAACATGTCAGGATCAAGGGGCTTATGACCATTGCTCCCTTCACAGATGACCCCGAGTCCAACAGAGTCTATTTTAGAAAATTAAGACAATTATCTGTTGACATAGATGCGAAAAACATTGATAATGTTAGTATGAGCGTATTATCGATGGGGATGACCGGAGACTATGAAGTCGCAATCGAAGAAGGAGCTACATTTGTAAGAGTAGGTACCGGCATCTTTGGTGAGCGTAATTATCAGATATAAATACAAAGGAGAATGCGGGATCATGAGCAGTAGCTTTGGTAAATTTTTAGATTTTATGAAACTTAGTGACAGCGAGTATGAAGACGACTTTGAGGACGAAGCGGAAGAGGAAAAAGTCGAAGAAGAACCTGTAAAGGAAGCTGTCAAGAAGGAAAAGAAAACTTCCAATACTTCCCGTTTCGGCCGCAAAACCAAAAAAGCAGCAGAGAATAAAATCGAAGATGATTTCTCCGATTATTCCGATATCGATGATGATGACGACGAGATTCCTGAGCCTCCGGTAAAGCGTTCTTCCTTCCGGCGCAGCTCATCCGGCCGCTCTTCAGATTCCGGAAGTTCACGCATTGTTTCCATGTCCAGAAGCTCCCGCGGAGGATCGGGTATGGAGGTACGTGTCTGCAGACCGAGCGACTTTGAGAGCTGTCAGGAAATCAGCGACATCATTTTATCCGGCAGAGCTGCCGTGATCAATTTTGACCTTGTCAGTCTGGAAGACGCACAGCGAATCATTGATTTTGTATCCGGTTCCTGCTATGCCATCAATGGCACAGTAAAGCAGGTTGCTGACAAGATTGTAATCTTCACACCGAATGATATTGACATTACCGGAGATTTTATGGACGCAGCATCTTCAGCAGTAACAGTACCTGCATTTGATCTCTATGGAGATGACTGATTTTGGCCGGGACTTAGACCATTAACTAACTGAAAAGGGAGGTTTTTCCTATGCTAACACCTATTGATATTCAGAGTAAGGTATTTAAGAGCGGCGGTATGGGATATAATAAGCAGGATGTAGATGCTTTTTTCTCCACGATCGCAGCTGATTATGAGACATTATACAAAGACAATCTTTCCCTGAAAGAGAAGATTAAGCAGTTAGATGAGAATCTGAACCATTATAAAGAGATTGAAAAGTCCATGCAGAAGGCTCTCATGCTGGCAGAGACAACTGCCGAGGAGACCATCTTAAGTGCCCGCAAGAATGCTACTGTCATCGAACAGGAAGCTATTCTCAAGGCACAGTCCATCGTGGCGGATTCCAAGATCGAGCTGGAGAAGGTAAAAGTACAGTTCTCCGAGATCCTTCGTCAGTATGACAGCTATCGTGCCCAGTACAAAGCACTCGCCCAGGCACAGTTGGAGCTGCTTGACTCCAAGGCTTTTGATCTGGAGTCCTCTGCCGCAGCTTCTATGGAGCTTCTTGAAAAGAGTGCCAACGAGCATGCAGATGAACTGCAGGCAGTGCCGGTACATAATGATCCGATTCCGGAAGCAGCTGCAGACCATAAAGAAGAGGTTGACGATGAGCTTGATGAGACTCTCAGCACCGATAAAACTCTGATCAAGGAGTTCACAGATATATTTGATGAGAATGTATAAAGAGGCAGCATCCTCACCGCTGCATACACATTCTGTATAGACAAAAATCGCAGCGAGCTTTCAGGCAGCTGCGATTTTTGCATTACAAAAAATATACTCAATCAGACAGGAGATTAAAAATGAGCGATCTGATCGTTTCTGTTCCTGACAAAGCTCCGTATCCTATCCTGATGCGGGATGACTTCTCTGATCTTGGAAGAGAAGCTTCCAGACTTCCTGACATGAATGGGAGAAAAATCTGCATTGTTTCAGATTCCAAAGTGTCCGGAATCTATATGAATATTGTGGTGCAGAACTTGTCAGAATATTTTGACACAGTGAAACAATTTGTTTTTCCGGAAGGGGAGGAGAATAAAACGCTGGATACCGTGCAGAATCTTTACCAATATCTGATTCAGTGCGGTTTTGAGCGGGGGGATGTTCTGGCTGCCCTTGGCGGCGGTGTTACCGGAGATCTTACAGGTTTCACAGCGGCCACATATCTGCGCGGAATCCGTTTTATCCAGATCCCGACCTCCCTTCTGGCACAAGTGGATTCCAGCATCGGCGGCAAAACCGGCGTTGATTTCCGTGGTTATAAAAACATGGTCGGAGCCTTTCATCAGCCTGTACTGGTTTATTCCTGTTCTGAAGCGCTCCTTTCCCTGAACTCCCGGGATTACCGGTCCGGATTGGGTGAGATCCTCAAACACGGTCTGATCCGCGACAAAGACTATTACCAGTGGCTGAAAGATAACGTTTCTGTATTCTGGGCACCGGATCATTACAATGATCTGTCACGTCATATGCTTACGGAAATGGTATATCGCAGCGACAGGATCAAACAGGCTGTGGTTGAAAATGACCCGGAAGAGAAGGGTGAAAGAGCGATTTTAAATTTCGGCCATACCATCGGGCATGCCGTTGAAAAATATGCTTTTCAATCGTTATCACATGGCATGTGTGTTTCCATTGGTATGAGAGCAGCAGCATGGATCTCCATGCAGCGCGGTATGATCAGCCAGGCAGATTATGATGATATCTGTCATACACTTCATGATATGTACCAGCTTCCGATCTCTGCATCCTTCTTACCCGAACAAATGAATGTATCGGCAGAAGATATTCTGAAGATAACAAAATCTGATAAAAAGATGGAAAAAGGGCAGGTCAAAATGATCCTTCTGGACCGCATCGGGCACGCAATCATCTGTCATGATGTCAGCGACCAGGAAATCCTTGCCGCCATAGAGGAGATACTCGCATGAAATACATCAAAGCTGCAGCTGCAGTCATCCTGCTGATCCTGCTGGACCAGTATACCAAGCATCTTGCAGTGGCTCATCTGATGCCTCTGGAGAGAGGGAAGAGCCTGATTCCGGGAGTATTCAGATTCTTATATCTGGAGAACCGCGGATCTGCCTTTGGCATGCTGCAAAACAAACAGACCTTCTTTATCATTTTTACCATCATTGTTCTGGCCGTTATCCTTTTTATCTATTGCAGGGCACCGAAGACCAGACGCATGCTCCTGCTTCGTCTGGACCTGATCCTGATATTCGCAGGAGCAATCGGAAATTTTATCGACCGGGTACGGCAGGGATTTGTTGTCGATTTTCTCTATTTTGAACTGATCGATTTCCCTATCTTTAATGTGGCTGATATATATGTGACGGTCGGATGCTTTTTGCTGATCTTTCTTCTTCTTTTCTACTACAAAGACGAAGAGCTCAATTTTATAAAGAAATAGACTGCTATGGAAGAACGTATTTTTTATATTGATGAATCCTGTGATGACATGCGGATCGATCGCTACTTAAGTCTGCTTATGGACGGCTTTTCCCGGTCCTATATCCAGAAGATCATCCGCGACGGGGCCGTCACAGTCGATTCCAAGGCCGTTAAAGCCAGTTACAAGGTAACAGAAGGGGAAGAAGTAAAAATCCTCATACCGGAGCCTATAGAGCTTGATATCGAAGCGGAAGACATACCTCTGGATATTGTCTATGAAGATGAAGATATCCTTGTTGTAAATAAAGCACAGGGCATGGTCGTTCATCCTGCGCCGGGACATTACAGCGGCACTCTGGTGAATGCTCTTTTATATCATTGCAGAGACTCTCTCTCAGACATCAACGGCGTGATGCGCCCCGGTATCGTACACCGGATTGACCGGGACACCAGCGGACTGCTGGTCGTATGTAAAAACAATACAGCCCATCACGCACTGGCAGAACAGTTTGCGGTTCACAGTATCACCAGGTCCTACCGGGCTATTGTATACAATAATCCCAGACAAGATGAGGGCGTGATTGATGCCCCTCTGGCCCGCATGAAAAATGATCGGAAAAAGATTGGTATCGACCCTTCCGGCAAACGTGCCGTAACCCATTACCGGGTGGTCGAACGTCTGGGCCAGTACGCCGATGTCGAGTGCAGACTGGAAACCGGCCGCACCCATCAGATCCGTGTCCACATGGCCTCGATTGGCCATCCCCTTGTCGGTGACCCGGTCTACGGACCATCCAAAGAACGTTTTCATTTAAACGGTCAGATGCTGCATGCCATGACACTTGGATTCATTCATCCGACCACAAAAAACTACATATCTTTTACAGCGCCGCTGCCCGACTACTACACTGCTTTGCTTGAACGCCTGCGGAGCTGAAGAAAGGCCTGCTATGCTATATAAAAAGCACTGCAGGCCTTTCTTTTTATTTATTCGAATCTTCCTCGCGAAGCTTGACGACATTAGCTGCCATCCGTCTGCGGCTCTCATCAATGGCAGCATAGTGTTTCTTGGTCGTATTGACGTCCTTATGGCCCAAAGTATCGGCCACCAGATAAATATCACCTGTTTCCTGATAAAGGGCCGTACCGAAGGTGCTGCGGAGCTTGTGCGGCGTGATCTTCTTGACAGTGGTCACCAGTCTGGAGTACTTCTTTACCAGCCTTTCGACAGACCGGGTGGTAATCCGGGTATTATTCAGTGATATGAAAAGTGCATTTTCATGCCCTGCATCCGGTTCCATTTCTTTTCGCTGTCCCTCCATATAATCCCTCAGAGCAGCCTCCACTTCATCTCCGAAATAGACCAGGGCCTCATTTCCGCCTTTTCGAATTATCCTGAGAGCATTATTCTCAAAATCCACATCATCCAGATTGAGCCCCACACACTCTGATACACGGATTCCGGTACCCAGCAAAAGAGTAAGTAGTGCAACATCCCTTACATGGGTCTGCTTGTGCATAGTCCGCTGCCTTGCGGTCAGTT
>CAMMZE010000003.1 GCA_946529195.1 uncultured Lachnospiraceae bacterium | reverse complement strand
TAAAAACAGCAGTCATCATTCTGTACCAGATCACCGCTTCCATACAACTCTCCCAGTACTCCTGCCGCAAAGCGCTTGACATCCTCCGCAACAGACGGATCTGTCAGAAAACTGCTCTTAAAACGGATCCTTCTCCGAATCGCATTTGCACTGTAGCAAGCCTGCTCGCCGATCTGCAGTTCCCCGGAAGACAGGTTTGCATAGGCTGTGATAAAGCTCTTTGCCCCGCAGACCGGAATCACTTCCGGGACCGACTGCTCTTTTTTCTGCAGTCTGGATACGGCGCTTTCGGCATCTCCCAGGTCAAAACCGTAAAACCGTTCCATTTAATCTGCTCCTTCCGTTGCTATGCCCTTACGCAGCAGCCTTCCCTGGTATACCAGTGCCGGCCGCATGGTAGAGGCCTTCCCCTTTGCCGGCATGATATCAAACATAGCGGCTGTATCTTTGCTGTAATCGATCACTTCTATCTGTTTCTTATACAGGTAATAGCGGATCCCGGAAAGTTTCTTCAGGGCAAACTCGCCGTCCCCGCTGTAGGCTGCTTCCAGAAGATCGGAAAGCATGGCCAGCTCCGCCCCGTCCGGTTCTCCGGATCCGCCGGGCAATGCAGAGGGGGATCCGTGCGTCTTATCCCATTCCTCAGAAAGATGGATGTCATTGAGGGTCTGGTCGACAGACAAAATGATGGCCCGCAGACAGCGGTAGATCTTGCCCGCATCAACAGGGACCTCGACCATCTGTTTCCGCTGGGCCTGCACATTGCCCTCCGGGGCCTTTCTGGTGATTCCCGCCCCGTAGGCAGCCAGCAGGCTGCAGGCAAGGAAGACGATGGAAGCCGGCAGGGATGCGATATGCAGCAGGGATGAAACGCCCAGGGGAAGTACTACAGAGATCACGGCGCAGACCAGGCCGGCGATCAGCAGAATCCGGGACTTTACAGGAACCGGTGCCTTAACCGGGGCCGTTCCTGCCGTACCTCCTGCACTGTACTCCCACACCTTTGGCTCGCCGGATGTGCCGATCATGGGAACGGCAGCTCTGGCAGTCTGCAGCATATAGGCGGAGGACTCCCGCCCTCTCTCACTCTCACACTGCTCGTTATAGCGGGCCAGAAGCCGGTCCAGTTCTTCTTCCACCAGGCGTCCTGCCTTTTCCGGCGTTCCTGCCCGGGTCAGCCCGTCGATCAGCTTTTCCTTATCCTTCTCCAGATAATCGATCATTGCCATAATACTATCCTCCGGATGGCCTTATCTTTTGTATCCAGTCGTAAAATCCACCACATTGCGAAGGCTGCCGCCCTCCAGCCATGCCCGCAGATTCTCTGCCGCGATATCAACGATCCGCTCAAAGGTCTCCGGCAGATGGAAGGATCCGGCCACATGCGGCGTGATCAGAAGCTTGTCCTCCTGCCAGAGGGGACTGTCTGCCGGGAGCGGTTCAGGGTCTGTTACATCTATTCCGGCCCCTGCCAGATGTCCGCTTTCCAGGGCCTGCAAAAGGGCCTCCTGGTCCACAGCGCTGCCTCTTCCCAGATTGAGGAAATAAGCGCCCTCCTTCATCCGGGCAAAGCGCGCCGCGTCGTAGAAATGCCGTGTCTGTCCGTTTCCGGGCAGGAAAGAAACGACGATATCTGCCCTGCCAAGAATCTCATCTGTCTGCTCTGTCAGATACTCTTCATCTACAAAGGGCAGGGGCTCCTTGGGTCTGCGGGAAATCCCGATCGTATAGGCTCCCAGAGCCTTTGCCAGCCGGGCATAATGCGCCCCGATATCCCCGAGGCCCACAACCAGAACGACGGCATCCGCGATCGAGGTCACTGTCCCGTAGTCGCTCCACTTTCCTTCCCTGTGATCATCCCGGTACAGATGCAGCTTCTTAATCAGTGCCAATGTCATGGCAAGGGCATGCTCTGCCACGGCTTTGCTGTAGGCTCCGGTCGCATTGAGAAGGATCGTATCCGGGCTCAGGACGCCGGGCTTGATATAGTCATCTGTCCCTGCAGAATTGAGCTGGAGAAGCTTCAGACGGGGCGATGCGCAGATCATGTCTGCCGGTGCATTGCCCAGGATCACATCAGCCTGTGCGATCTGGTCTCTGGTTACCGCCTTGTATGACGAGTATATAAAACGGCATCCCGCTCCCGCTGCCTCCAGCTTCTCTTTGTGACGCTCCTCTACCGGCATCACGCACAGTACTGTCCTTTCCATAGCCTCTCATCCTTTCCTGTATATGATACACTTATCCTGCACAGAAGGCAGGCGGCCTGTGCCTGCTCCTATTATATCATAAGTGCCGGGATCTGGCACCTGCCGCCTGCGCTTTTCAGCAAAAAGCATACTCATTCCTCAATGACAAATCTGTCCTCTGCAAGCCTGTATCGGTAAATGTTGTCTGAAAGATAATCCTCTTCCGGCACGACATTGCGGTTGACATCTTCTACAATACTCCGCAGAGCGCCAACCTCCCACTCTCCCCAGTCCGGCAAAAGCAGCATCTCATGTATGCTGCTGGGCAGGACCAGGACATCTCTGCCCAGTTCCCTGGCCAGCTGCTGGGTTCTCCCCGAAAAGAGGACTGCGCTGGCTCCGCAGATGCCGCTGGCAGTCGTAAGGACATACAGATCGCTCTGCCGCCCGGGCGGAAGATCCCTGCCGGGGGCAAGCTCAGACAGAATATCGCCAAGCGGGCGCAGCACAGGCGCATCACGCCGCATCATGCACTCCCTGGCCTGGTCAAAGAGCTCATCCTCTGATATCTCCCAGCGCTTTAAAAGATGCCTGCTGACAGCAGCCGTCCGCATCACGCCCTCCTCCTGAAAAGGAACAATGACCCTGCAGATCACTGCCAGATCCAGGAAAGTCCGGTAAACATAATCGGACAGTTTTTTCTTATTTTTTTCATAATTGACCAGACGCAGGGACAGACTCTCTGCCGCCTGCCTGTAATCCAGAATGCTCTGGAGCTCAGAGGGCGGATCCTGAAGGCACATCTGCGCGATCTGAGAAGCGATCAGAGAAGGCGGCGCTCCCTGCAGGTACTGCATATACATATCCTCTGCATAAAAGATCATGCCAACCTGGTCTTTGTCTTTTCGAAACTCGAGCGTCTCCTGCATCCTGCTGCTTTCCCCTCTCGTGCGGCATCCCGTGATCATCTGTATGCCCGGGGGAAGACCGATCTGAATCTGGTCTCTGACGCTAAAAAAAAGATCCTGATAAGATAATAACTGATTCATGTACACTCTCCTTTACTATGAAGTCCACCAAATCCGGCCGGAGATCTGTACTCATTATTATACCTATCAGGAGTCCTATTTTTCAATTATCATTCATCGACAGAAATCGCCATTATTCGCCTAAAGTCTGGCGAGAAGCCCCTTGAGCTCTTCGGGCGTCATCCGGTAATGTTTTCCGCAGAACTGGCAGTTTACCTCGATTTCCTCGCCCTCATCAATGATTTCCTGCAGGTCTTTCCTGCCGATGCTGATGATGCTGCGTTCCACTCTTTCTCTGCTGCAGTCACAGACAAAATCTGCCGGCAGCCGCTCATAAATTTCTGTATCAAAGCCGTCCATGACCTTGCGGATCATAGACTCCGGTGTCTCGCCATTCTCCAGCAGAGTCGTGACAGGAGGCATCTGGGCGATATTTTTTTCCAGACGTTCGATCACTTCCTCCTGGGCAAACGGCATCATCTGCAGAATATATCCTCCTGCCTGACGGACGCTCAGGTCTGTGTCAACCAGAACCCCCAGTGCTACAGCAGACCCTGTCTGTTCGCTGACTGCGTAATAGTAGCTCAGATCTTCCGCAATCTCTCCGGAAACCAGATCTACACTGCCGGAGTAAGGCTCTTTCAGGCCCAGGTCGCGGATCACGGTCAGGGTGCCTTTGCCCACTGCGCCGCCGACATTGAGCTTGCCGGGTCTGAGCGGAGGAATGTCCACATGCGGCTCGCCGGGATATCCCTTGACATTTCCATTGGATCTGGCTGTGACGGTCAGGCTTCTGACCGGGCCGTCACTTTTGATCTGAAGGGTCAGGACATCATTTTCCCCCTTCATCATGGTTCCCATCATGGATCCCGCAGTCAGCAGCCTGCCGAGCGCAGCTGTTACCACCGGCGTGGTATCATGGGCTATTCTTGCCTTTTCCACAAGATTTTTGGTGTAAGCGGCATAGATCCTGACCTGTCCGCCTGCACCCGATGCATGTACGATATAATCTGAAGACATTTTTCTCACCTTTTCTCTTTTTCTTTTTCCCGGGCAATAAAATAGAGGCGCTCACAGTCCGGTCCGGGAGCTTCTTCCCCGAAGGCGCCGTATACATCTATCAGTTCCAGGCCTGCCTGCGCGAGCAGGCTGCAGATCTGCTCCTGTGTCCAGGCTTTCTGATAATGGGTCTCGCAAAATCTCGAAAAGTGCTCCCCTTCTTCTCTGACGAAGATGGTCAGATCGTATTCATTGATCCCCTCTTCCTCGTCAAAATAATTATCCCAGATAAAGGCGCAGTCTTCTCTGCTTTCCGCAAATACCCGCTCTCCCAGAAGTTCCCGGTATTTGTAGACCGTATTCAGGTCAAAAATAAAGAGGCCTCCCGGATCCAGATAATTGTTGACCAGACGGAAAACCTGAAGAAGATCCTCTTCCTCTGTAACATAATTCAGACTGTCGCAGACACTGACAAGAGCCGCGACAGTCCCGTAAAGTTCAAAATCCCGCATATCCTGCTCCAGATACAGAATGCCTTCCGAAGGCTGTTCCATAGCAATGGCAAGCATATCTGCGGAATTATCGATCCCGATCATGTCATAGCCGCGCGCAGCCAGAGCGCGCGTCATCCGTCCGGTGCCGCAGCCGAGTTCTGCCACCAGACCGGCCGGTGCCCCGTATTTTTTCAAAAGCCCTGCCAGATAATCCGCCCATTCCTCATAGGGGACATTGTCCATAAAGGTATCGTATACCTGGGCAAAGCCTGTATATGCTGTGTTTTCACTCATTTTATTCTCATTTCCCTGCAGAAGAACCGTACACCGTCTCGACCAGTGTATTCATGCTCTCCTCAAATTTACTGGTATCAGGAATATAATCGAAATCCATGGGCTGTGCTTTCTTGGTTTCCATCTCATCCACCAGCTGGTCCAGCTGATCAGACATGGCCTTCCAGGCAGCAACGGAATCGGCATACTTCTCATCCGTGATTGCCTCGATGTTGGCATCAAAGGAATCCTTCTGTTTCATGAGAATCTTGAGCGTGTCCATGCCCGACTGGAAATCATATTCTTTGCCGTTCTGATCTGTCCCGGCATTGATGCTGCTGATGATATTGCACAGGTTCTGGTTCCAGACATCCTCCACAATAAAATGCACACCATTGCGGAGCAGATAACGGGGGTTGTCGATCTGGATGCTGTAATCCGCCCCCAGTCTGCCCGGGGTCTGGGTGCTGAGGCTGTCCAGAGTCTTAACCGCCTCCTGCTGGGCACTTAAGTAGCCGCCGCAGATGGCATCATAATCCTCCGGGGCGATATTGATCCACCAGGACCGGCCCCTGCGCAGCATCTCCACTGTGATCTCCTTCTCCACCCGTTCTGTCTCATCCTCTGTCAGTCTCTCCAGTAAAAGCTCGCCAATCTGCTTTTTGAGCCTGGATTCCCGAATCTGGGCTGATTCATTCTGGCTGGCATTGGAAGCCGCCAGCTCATAGGCATCCATGAGGAAATTGCCATAGATCTCCTGCATGTCGCGATTGCTCACAACAAGAACAGCCTCCGCCTCAGGCTCATTGTCCTCATGACGGATTTCCTTGACACTATATGCAAAATCCCTCATCACTGCAGAAGAGATCTTCTTCTCTCCGATGCTGTTGTACAGTGCATCATAATCCAGATATCTGGAAGCCGTTGACCGGTTCTGGGCGGCAACACTGTCCATCGCTGTCGTGAGATTTTTCTCCGGTGTATTCACGTAAAAAATACGAAAACAAAGTATACCGGCAGCAAGCCCGATCGCCACAACAATGAGAAGAGAAACAACAAAATTTCTGGATTTCATTTTACTGTTCCCTTTCAATCGTTATTTCACTTCTCATTGTATCTGTTTTTGTGAAAAAGTCAACATTTCCACTCATTTTAGGGCTGTTTGGGCCCACTTTTCCACAAAAAACAGGGGCATTTTTGAATAATCATCCCATTTTTGGCTCTCAGATAGGGATTTCCCGGTTCAAACAGAAGGAATATATCCATTTTTCACCGATTTCGAGGCCTGTTGCATCAGAAAGTGCCCTGCTGTAGTATTCCAGCTGGCGGGCATAGCGGCCGGAAAGAACTGCCTCCCCGTCCTCTGTGCTTACCCGGTCTGTCTTATAATCCATAAGCACGATGCGGTCATTTTCTGTAAACCAGGCATCCACGATACCCTGCAGCACAACATCATCACCATCTCCTGCCCCCGGAATAACCGCGCTCAGCGGCAGGCTCATGACAAACTGAGACTCCTTATGCAGGCATCCCTTTCGGGCAGCCTCTACCATACGCTGTCCTAATCCCGATTCCAAGAATGTTATGATACCCTTTCTGTAGACAGCTTCCGCCTGCTTATGGCCGAGTCTCCCGGCATCTTCCATGGCCTTGATCTGCCCGGCAAGCCAGGAGCTTTTCTGGCCGCTCTCCGGACAGGAAGCGAAGTCCAGAAGCTCCATCACCCGGTGGAAGGCGGTACCCCTCATGGCGCCAGTCAGAACCGGCTCCTTGTCCTGTTTTTCTGCTTCCTGCATAAAGGCAGGCACCCTTTTTGTTCTTTCCCTTTCGGGGACGATCAGCGGCTGGGCCTCTTCATCCTGATAGGAGCTGGATTTGAGCTCCGATACAGAATATTTTCCTTTAATCCTGGAAAGCGCTTCCCAGCGATAGGTCCAACTGCTGTCTCCTGTCAGATCTGCAAGCAGGTCTTCAAACCGGCCGGAAACATCCGGCGCATTCTCACGGAGACAGTCTCTCTTTTCTTTCTCCTGGCCGGTCCGGCTGATCAGCGCCTGCAGCAGGAAAGTGGTGTTCCAATGCTCCTGTCTGAACAGCTTCTCCTCTTCATCCTCCAGGACACCCGGCATGATCCAGTCAAGATAGCAGGATGCAGAAAGCACCCCTTCCGGATCTTCCTTTCTCTTTCGCAGAGAATCCCACTTATCCTGCTTATTGGCCAGGTTCTCGACGCAGCCTGTCATGATCAGTTTTTCTTTTGCCCTGGTCATGGCTACATAGAGGATCCGCATCTCTTCTGCCTTTGTCTCTTTTTCCAGATGCGCGGCGATAAAGCGCTTGGAGGCACTTTTTACTTTTCTGCGGGAGGCAAGATCATGAAGATCCATGCCGATTCCGTATTCTCTGTGTAAAATAGCGGTTCCGCTCTCATCCATCCGGTTGAACTGTTTGCCGGCCTGGCCTACGATAACGATTGGAAATTCCAGGCCTTTGCTCTTATGGATCGTCATGATCTGAACACTGTTTTCTGCCGCATCCGGGGAGGCTTCCCCTGCGTCAAACTGGTTTTTTCTGATCTGATCCAGGTAGCGGACAAAGCTGAACAGGCCGCTCATGCTTCCTTTGCTGAAGGTGACTGCGCTATCCAGCAGCAGATCCAGATTTGCCTGCCTGCGGGGGCCGGACGGCATGGCCGCTGTCATGGTGTAATACCCGGTTTTCTCATAGAGATAACGGATAAACTCGTCCATTTCCATATAATCGGATGCCCGCCGCATCTCTTCCAGAAGCTGCAGGAAATGATGCACTTTGTCTGCACCGGGCAGGTCCTCACCGCATGCCCGGCAGGCCTCGATCAGGCTTTTATCCTTACAGGAAACGCGCAGGAGGGCCAGTTCCTCTGACGTAAGTCCCACGAAAGGAGCACGCAGAACTGCAGCCATGGGAATATCCTGCTCCGGATTGTCAATGACCTCCAGAAGCGCAGTCATGGTACGGATCTCCAGGGTCTCAAAAAAGCCTTTGGACTCCTGGGCAGTCACAGGAATTCCCCGTCCGCTCAGGATCCGGACCAGCATCTCTGCCGTTTCACCGGAACTGCGGAACAGGACTGCAATATCCCCGTACCGGGCTCTCCGGTATCCCCCTCCCTCCGGCAGACTGCTGTCATAGACATCCAGCCCTGTATCCGGATCGGTAACTTCCATGATCTTTTCCGCTATTGCAGCGGCTTCCAGCTCTTCCTTGGAAATCCTGGCCTCGGTCATCAGATTTTTATCCAGTTCTACCAGTACCACATCGCTGACAGATGCCGCGCTGCGGCCTTCCTCCTCCGGGAAAAGATTGTCCGGATCGCGGCGGAGTGCTTCTCTCTCATCATAAGTAATTCCGCTGGTCTCTTCCGTCATCAGATAGGAAAAGAGCAGGTTGATGCCTTCCAGGATATGGATCCTGCTGCGGAAATTCTGATTCAGATCGATCCGCCTGCTTGCGCAGCCATCCCGGGCGTATTCTTCCGCCTTTTTGACAAAAATGCTGGAATCTGCCTGCCGGAAACGGTAGATGCTCTGCTTGACATCTCCTACCATAAAGCGGTTGTTTCTGCCGCTGCGGTTTCCGGAAAGCAGGCGGAGGATTTCTTCCTGCACCTGGTTGCTGTCCTGGTATTCATCACAGATGATCTCGTCATAGGAGGCTGCGATCCTGTCCGCGGCCGCCGTTGCTGTGATCTGAAGATCTCCATTCTCATCTTTGTCAAAAACAGCCAGAAGACGCAGGGTCTCATGCTCCAGATCACTGTAATCCATCATCCCCCGCTCTGTTTTCTCGGCCTGGTAGCGTCTGCCAAATTCTTTCACAAGTTCAGTCAGCATGCGAATCGACGGCCGCAGGTATTCTGTTTCTTTCTCCAGATCCTGACCGGATTCTTTCAGAAAATTGTCTTTAAAAGATATTATGCTCTTTTTTGCCTGATTTCGCAGGTCCTGTGCCTTTGCTTTTTTATCTGGATCAACCCCCGCCGGTCTTTTTGAGGACAGCTTCATAGGCTCATAGGACTGCAGTCCTTTCCTGATCCGGTCATAATCATCTTCCTCCAGAAGCGGGATCAGCTGGTCCAGATCAGACGAAATCGCTTCTTCGTACTGGATGGGACCATTCTCCGAAAGCGCCAGTTCCAGGCCTTTCTGCAGCAATCCGACTGCAGTCTCTATTGTTCTGCGTGCAGACCGGGTGATCCAGTCTGCCAGAGAGACTTTTCCCTCCCCGGCCTTTCCGGAAAAGATATCGGGACAGCTGTCCAGCCAGTAATCCGGGGAGACGCATCCTCTGGAAAATTTATAAGTCTCCAGGATCATCTCCGCGATTCCTTCGTCTGCTCTTTTTCCGCCGTAGCGGTCCACAAATTCCCGAAACTGCTGATTTCCGGAGGCATAATAGCCCTCCAGCATATCGGCGGCCACATCCTGCTGGAGGATCTTCAGCTCATTTTCCTCACCGATCCGGAAAGAAGGATCGATCTCCAGCGTCTCAAAGTTCTCCTGGATCAGGGTCTTGCAGAGACTGTGGATGGTGGAGATCTGCGCTGCCTGCAAGACCAGTTTCTGATGCTGCAGATAGCGGCTGTCCGGATTCTCCTCAAGCTTTTTGTCGATTCCTTTTCCGATCCTCTCCCGCATCTCCGCCGCAGCGGCCTTGGTAAAGGTCACGACAAGAAGGCGGCTGATGTCTGCCGGATGATCTTCTCTGGTCAGGCGGTCAATGATGCGTTCCACAAGCACTGCTGTCTTGCCCGATCCCGCCGCTGCGGAGACCAGCAGATTGCAGTTTTCTGATTCAATGACTTCCTTCTGCTGACTCGTCCATATCACTGCCATCTTGTCTCCTCCTTTCAGCAAGATATTGCCAGATTTCCTCTTTTTTCTTAAAAGTCTTTCCCCTGCGGTACTCATATCCGCCTATTTCTATGTCAAATCCGCAGACTGACCGGTAGGGGCAGTAATCGCAGGCGGTGCGGCTGCCGTCCCTATATGGCGCAGCCTTGATCTGTCCGCTGAAAACAGCATTGCCGATTTCCATCGTTTTTTCCCTGACAAAGCGGGAAAGCAGATCATAATCGTCCGCCGCAGCAAGGTGGTCCTCTGCCTTGATCTCATTTTTGGAGCTGACTTTGAGTCCCATCACATTTGGTGCTTTCCGGGGATCATGGTCCATGCGAAGCAGAAGATCCTCATCCCCGATGGCCAGACCCTTCATGGGAAACTGGTCTAAAAACTGATTCTGTCCCTCCTGATCAGACATTTCTTCTTCTGCCGCCCCAATCTGTGCAAAACTGTCTGTATCCAGGAAAGGATCCTTGATGTTGTAATAGAAAATACCTGCAGGAATCACACTTACCTTGCTGTCTTTTTTCCCTTCCTCACTGCAGACGGCATTCATATATACTACAAGCTGCAGCTGGACGCCGTTAACCACAGAATCCAGTTTAAATTCTTTTGTGCCGGTCTTATAATCTATAATCCGGAGATACTTTTTCCCGTCTTCCTCCAGGATATCGAGCCTGTCAACCTTTCCGCGCAGACTGACCCTTCCTCCTTCTGTCTGCAGATTCATCTCTGCATTTTCCATCCTGTCTGTGAAATCCACTTCATAACCGGCCGGTTCAAAATCTCCCTTCCGGATCTGCTCCTGCAGGATCCACAGGGTGCGCTTTGCCATTTTTGTGATCTTCTCTGTGATGTACTGGGCGCGGCTGCTGCCCTGCATGAGATCGCCCCGGTAATCAGAGACTGCCTCCTGCACGCACTGCTCTGCCAGCCGATCCCTGGCCTCATCTCCAATGGTCCTCCAGCTGCTGCCTCCGGCTGTCACGCGGCGGGAAAAGAGCTCTATGGCCTTGTGGAAGATATTTCCGATATCCATGGTGCTGACCTCATAGACCTCCCGCTCCTGCAGGCGCAGTCCATAGGTCAGGAAATGGGAATAGGCACACTGGGCATACTTTTCCAGCATAGTCACGCCGCCGCTCAGACGACCTTCATACACAGCCTGAACAGCTGCATCGGAAAGAATCTCGCCGGTATAGCGGAAATAGGCTGCCCGCTCCAGTTCTTCCAGTCTCCGCTTTCCTTCCGGACTTCTGGCAAACCATTCCCTGACAGCATACCAAAGGGGCCCCGGATCATCCCCGGCTGCCTCTTTCCGGTATCCCTGCGTCAAAAAGCGGGACGCCTGATGCACGTCGCCATAACGCATAAAATGCTCGTCTGTGAGCAGATAGGTTTCCGGCAGACCGGGAAAGATTTTTTTCAGGTCTTTCAGCAGAGAAGCCGGCAGCTGGGTATCTCCCGCTGCATTGCGCAGACTCCTGCTGAGAATCAGCTGCATGGACGGTTTTGTCATGACTGCATAGAGATAATAGCGCTGGGTGCACATCTGCTCCCGCACGGTCGGGGCCAGCACGAGCCCCATGTCCGCCAGTTCTTCCCTGTCGCGGTCTGTGATCATACCCGCAGAGCTTTCCACACGGGGAACCAGAGAGTCATTGAGGCCGGCGAAAATAAGGACCTTGACTTCATCCAGCCTGGTTCGCAGGGTGTCTCCAAAAGTGACCTGATCCAGGGCCGGAGGAATGATTCCCAGTTTTACCTGCCGCAGTCCTGCCTCGCAGATATCAGAGAACTCGCGGACGGTCCCCTCTTCTTCTCCCAGAATATAATAGATCCTCTCCAGAAGGTCGATCAGGGTGTCATAGATCTGATCATATTCTTTTTCTCTGGACAGGTCTCCTGCCGCCGCAAAATGCTCCTGCCAGGCAAGAATCTTCTCTTCTGTCCCGGTATCTTCCATGTACTGGTATACAGCCTTCACCAGGTCACCGAACCGGAGCTGGGATTTCTTTGCGCATGCGGCTAGATCAGCAAGCGGGGCGACAAACTTTTCCCGGATCTGGTTGATCTTTACCAGTTCCTCTTCGCCGATCCCGTTTTTCCTGGCCGTCCAGACCTTATTCCACCGGCTCCAGCCCCGGATCCCTGCTGCCAGGACATAGTTTTCCAGAAGGTCTGTCTCCTCCCGTTCCAGGCCGGCCAGACCGCTGCGCAGGAAACGGAATACCTGATCGCGCCCGAATCCCCGGCTGATCATATCCAGGAGGGAACGGAGCCATTCCGCCGCCATTCCTGAGCTGACCGGTCTGCGGGCATCAAAAAAGCAAGGAATCTGATAGACCGAAAACCAGTACTGGGCACTGCTCCTGTAAGTCTCCATATCGCTTGCAATCACGGCAATGTCTGAATAGCGCAGGCCTTCCCGCGTAACAAGCTGATGGATCTGGGCCGCCGCAGCCCGCATCTCGCCGTCCGGATTGGCAGCCACAGTCAAAGAGATCGACTCAGCCGGCTTTTGATGAGAAGTCATCCGGGTCCGGAAGAGGTTGCGCTCCAGTGCGGACAGATCCGGCCTGTCTGCAAACCTGGCCTGCCCATCCTGTCCGAGCAGAATATCCTTCTCCCTGGGGATCCTGTACTGGCGGCAGATCTCATCCATTCTCCAGATGGTCTCTTTTGTGATATAGAAAAGTTCATCCTTATCCGGCTGATCCGGTGAAAAGGACAAATCTTCCGTATCTGCGCAAAGTGTCATTACCACTTGCGGGCATATCTGCAGGATCTTTTCCATGACCTTGAGCTGGACCGGCGTAAACCCTGTAAAATTATCCATATAGATCACTGCCCGGCGCATTCTGTCTGACTTGCCGATTACCGCGCACAGCCTGTCCAGGACCTGCTCTGTGGTCATATAGCGATCGCCGATAAAGTCCAGGAAAAGAGTATAGATCAGACTGATGTCCCGGATCTTGGCAAAGAGTCTGCTTTCCGGTGCCAGGGCAGATCCCTTTTCCTGCAGAAGAGCAGGATCCACCCCATACTGAAGCAGTTCTGAAAGCATGGACTTGACCTGGTCTGTAAAGCCGCGCTTTCGCACATTGCCTCCAAAAGCGTGCAGTTCACCCCCGTGTCTGGCCAGGATCCTGCGAAGGATCATGCTCTTGCCAGTATCATCGAGAATCTCCTGGCAGTCCGTGCCGGTCTCCTCGAAAATACGGTAGGCAAGGCGCTCAAAACTCAGCACGTCTACATTGAGCACGCTGTGTCTGGGGTGCTGACGGACCAGATGACGCTGGGTCAGCATGGTATATTGCTCCGGAACGAGCAGAATAATATCGGCATCCGGCTCCGCCATCGATCTGTTTATGACCATATCATACAGACAGGCTGACTTGCCAGTGCCGCTTCCTCCAAGAATAAACTGTAGTGACATACTCTCCGGCCTCTCGATTCTTTCTTTTACAGCAATTCAGCAGAGAGAACCTGCTCTCTGCTGAATCCTGATTGGTTTCGCTTTATCTTCTTTCTCTGATCAGACCGCTTCTGTAGGCGTCAAGCAGCTCTTCGAGTCTCTCGACGTCTGCCTGGATCCTGCGTCCCTGATCGGTATCAGATACATGTTTTCTCTTGACTGCGTGTGTTACAACCCTGGAATCCGAACGGATATCCGTCTCCTCGCGCACTGCCTTTTCCACGCTCTCAAAGGGTTCCAGCGTTACCAGCTTTAATCCGTAGGAATTGTAGATCAGGGTATAGCCTGCGATACCGGTCGTCGGCTGGTAGGCCTTGGAAAAGCCGCCGTCGATGATGAAGAGCTTGCCATTGGCTTTGATGGGGCTCTCCCCTTTCTTGGTCTTGACCGGCACATGTCCGTTGACGATAACGGACTTTTCGGGATCCATGCCGAACTCCTCCAGGATCTTATTGCAGATCTCCTCATTCTCATAGAGCTTGTAATAAGGATCCTTGTGCTCCTCGTGGGTCTCCTTCTCTTTTACAAAATAGCGCTCGAAGGTCGCCATCTTATCCTTACCGAAAAGGGGAGAATTGCCATTGGTCCATGTAAACCACATCAGATCCATGCCCCGTTCCTTTTCCTGGGCATTTTCATGCTGGTAAAATCCTTTTCTGGCCCAGGCATCCAGGAAATCGCAGAGAGATTTTCCGGAATAGGTGTTTCCGTACAGATTGACCTCTTTAAAGGTTCCGTCCTCATTCATAGGCATGCAGCCGTGGAAGTAGAGGATATCGTTGCAGCAGAGATAAAGACCGCCGTGGCTGTAAAGAAAAGCGGCATGTCTCTGCAGTTTTTCACAGTTTACGATGCTGTGGATCAGCCTCTCCATAACCTCTTCTTCCTCCGGGCAGAGCCGGTAGGGATCTGCCGGATCAATGGTAGGGAAATTGGTGTCTAAAAGCTTATACTCCTTGCCGTAAAGGTTGATCGTGCCTTTCTCATAATCGATCCTGTGCAGGAGTCTTCTGTCATCCATCCCGAACTCCGGTCTACTGGCGATCAGCTGCCCTTCCAGCTTGAACTGGATCACAGAAATGGCCTTGTGCATCTTCTCATTCAGACGCTCCTCAACCTGGCTGACTGTTGTATCCTCACGTTCCAGATGATGGATATTAAACAGTTCGCAGGGGTCATCGCTGTAATAGGTCTGGGCCAGATTGGCAAGGGGCATGAAATTGATGCCGTAAGCATCCTCCAGGGTGTCCAGGTTACCGTATCTGGCACTGATACGGATCACGGTAGCAATGCTGACCGGATGTCCGGCCGCAGCCGCCATCCAGAGAATATCATGATTGCCCCACTGAATATCTACGGAATGATAATCCAGCAGTCTGTCCATAATTGCAGGAGCTCCGGGGCCTCTGTCGAAAATATCCCCGACAATATGCAGGTGGTCAACGACCAGGCGCTGGATCAGGTTGCACATAGCCACAATAAAGGCTTTGGCCCTGCCCAGACGGATAATGGTATCGATGATCTCATTATAGTATTCCTGCTTATTATCCTCGGCATTCTGCTCATAGATCAGCTCCTCGAGAATATGACGGTAATCCTCCGGCATAGCATCTCTGACCTTGGAGCGGGTGTATTTTGTCTGACTCTGCCGGCATACCCGGATCAGTCTGCTGAAGATCATCTTGTAAAGATCGATCGGGTCTTCACAATCCTCCAGCATCAGTTTCAGCTTCAGTTCGGGATAATAAATCAGTGTTGCGAGCTGCTTTTTATCTCTGATGCTCAATTCATTTCCAAACTCATCATCAATTTTAAAACGGACTGCTCCGGACCCGTTTTTCAGAACATGGAAAAACTGCTCCGATTCCCCGTGAATATCGCTGAGCGCATGTTCTGTGCCCTTTGGCAGGCTCAGAATGGCCTTGAGATTGATGATTGCCGTGGAAGCTGCCGCAATCGTCGGATACTTCTCTGAAAGCAGATTCAGATAGCGAAGCTGCAGTTCACTCATTTTTTTCATGATGTCTCCCCCTTGCACTTGTCAGTGGTTAAAAGTGATTGACAGGACGATTATCCGATGACATCCTTCATCTGGTACATGCCGGGCTCTTTTCCGGCAAGGAAAACAGCCGCCTCGACAGCACCCTTTCCGAAAATGGCTCTGGAATAAGCAGTATGCCTGATCTCGATCACCTCATCCAGTCCGCAGAAGAGGACCTCATGCTCTCCCACGATGGTTCCGCCCCTGACTGCCTGGATGCCGATCTCTCCCGGCTGGCGCTTGCCGCTCTGCGGCCCGCGTCCCATATTGTAGTCATGACCGCCGCCCAGAGTCTCATTGATCACATCAGCGATTGCGATCGCAGTGCCGGACGGAGCATCTGCTTTTCTGTTGTGATGCTTTTCCACGATCTCGATGTCAAAACCGCTTTCTCCCAGGATCTGTGTCGCCAGGGAAACGATCTTGTAAAGGGCATTTACGCCCAGGGACATGTTGGCAGAGCGCAGAATCGGGATCTTTGCAGATGCCTCTTTTACCGCTGCAAGCTGTTCCTCAGAGAGGCCTGTCGTGCAGAGAACGATGGGCAGTTTCTTTTCCACTGCCTGCTCCAGCAGGGCATCGACTGCTCCGGCGCCGGAAAAATCAACAATCACATCTGCTTCTTCCTGGCAGGCACTCAGTGACTCGTAAATGGGATAGGGACGGTCTGCCTGCATACGGTCAACACCCGCTGTGATCGTGATATCTTCTCTCTCGCTCACGATATCACTGACCACTTTTCCCATATGTCCGCTGCATCCGTGTAAAATCATCCTGATCATATCAAAATCCTCCATAAATAGCTGTTTTTATTGTACTCCTTCCGCCTGCAAATCGCAATATCAAAGCTGTCCGCAGACGGTTCTTCCGCTTACAAGTTCACCCAAAGAACCGCACCGGCGGCCCTTTGGGTGAAATTCTTTTTTATCGATATTCCTTATGTCTCTTTTACTTTGCAAATCCAAGTTTGCTGCCGATTTTTGCCTCATAGGCAGCGATCTCGGCGCGCAGAAGATCCGCATGCTGGGGCTCGATCTCGGTCAGCGGCAGACGCAGCGGACCTACTTCCATGCCCATGATATTCATAGCGCATTTCACAGGGATCGGGTTCACCTCACAGAAGAGGGCGTGGATCAGAGGAAGCGCCTCCAGCTGCAGGCGGCAGCTCTCTGCTGTATTGCCTGCCAGGAACTCAGCTACGATATCATGAGACTGCTTCGGGCAGATATTGGAGAACACGGAAATTACGCCGATGCCGCCCAGGGAAAGGATGGGAACGATCTGGTCATCATTTCCGGAATAGAGATCCAGAGAGCCTTCTGCAAGCTGCATCAGAGTCGCGATCTGAGAAATATTGCCGCTGGCCTCCTTGATGGCTACGATATTGTCAACGGTCTTGCCCAGAGTTGCTGCGGTTGCTGCTTCAATATTGATACCTGTACGGCTGCCGACATTGTACATGATGATCGGCAGGGATGTATTTTTCGCGATCTCGGTATAATGTCTGATCAGTCCCTTCTGGGTGGCCTTGTTATAATAGGGAGTCACAACAAGGGCGCCGTCTGCTCCGGCCTTCTCTGCCTCTTTGGTCAGATAGATGGCAGTATCGGTGCTGTTGGAACCGGTTCCCGCAATGACAGGGATCCTGTGGTTGGTAAACTCAACAGCTGCGCGGATCACATCGATATGTTCCTGCTCAGAAAGAGTTGCGGACTCACCTGTCGTGCCGCAGATAATGATACTGTCAGTGCCGCCCTCGACCTGAAAATCGATCAGCTGCTGCAGCTTCTCATAATTCACACTTCCGTCCTCATGCATGGGTGTTACGATTGCTACTCCTGCACCAGTAAATAATGACATAAGAAATTCCTCCTTTTTCTGTCTATCTCCCCCTGAAGATAGAATCTCTTTTGCGAAACGGCTCTTTTTTATTTTTATGAAAGTAAAAAAGAGCCGGCGCGTGCCGACTCTCTAAATCATCCTTTTAGATCCGTCAAGCAGCACTCCATCAATTTGATGACAGTCATACAGCTCTTAGCCGCATGCCCAGCAGTATGCCTCTCAGGCGGCATACAACTTCGGCCCGATACCCTTTCCTCAGCCATCCTCCGGGCCTGAACCCGTCCGGCTGCCTACTCATGACGCGGGCGCCTCTACTTAAACTTTGGACTTATACTAACACTACTCCATCTGATTGTCAACATGCTTTTGACAAATCCGGCATCACTGGATCTCAGGCATCCTCACGATGTCCAGCCTGGAGATATAATCCGCATAGGGGATGATCTTCTCAGGCAGATTTCTGCCGGTCAGGATCAGTTCCATACTCTCTGACTTTCTCTGGATCAGGTCGATCACATCCTCTGCCGAGATGATGCCAAGGTCGATCAGTCCCAGCACTTCATCCAGGACCAGCACATCGCACTCTTCGATGGAAATTACCTTTCTGGCAAAATGCATGCCGTTGATAATGTTGATCTTTTCTTCCTCGCGTGCCTCGGGAGACAGATTCTCATAGTAAGCCTTCTCCTTCTCGAAGCGGAAAAACTTGATATCCGGCTCCAGCTTTCTCAGATAGCTGAGCTGGCCGCTTGTCCTTCCCTTCAGGAACTGCACGACAAAAACCGATTTCCCCTCGCTGGCGCAGATCAGCGCCCTGCCAAGCGAGGACTGAGACTTCCCCTTGCCTTCCCCGCAATAGACCTTAACGAATCCCTTTTCCATTTTAACCTCTGTACATAAAATATTGCAGAATCACTTATCATTTGATAAGTGTCTATGATTAGTTAAACCATATTAGAGGATAATCGTCAAGTAAAATCCGCGCAGGGGCAGCAACCTGCAGATTATATCATGCCGTTGCAGAGCACTCCATCCGGTTTGCGGAAACTTCGTAAGCTGTCTTTTCTATGATATCTGTCTCATCACCGGCGGTAACCTTTTTCTTGTAGACCCGGCTCTGGATCCGGCCCCAGAGCTGAATCCTGCTGCCCACATGCAGAGTCTGCGCATACCTGGCATTGCGTCCCCAGCAGACACAGGGCAGGTAATCCGTCTTTTTGAAGGGACGGTTGACTGCAATCAGAAAATCCGCGATCTCCCGGCCCAGCGGGGTCTTGCGGTATGTAGCCTGCTTACAGAGGAATCCATCTACAAAAATCGCATTGTCCTGGGCTGTATGCTTCTCTTCTTCTATGGTAAATTCCTGCGCAAAGACCATCAGAAGCAGTCTGATATGATCCCCCTCCTGCTGATTATAAGACCGAAACTGGCCGATCACACGCACCGACTGTCCTTTGCGGCAGCGGCTGATATCCGTCAGCCTGTCTGAAACCAGGATGGGGATCCTGTCCATCCTGCCGCTGTTTCTGCACGCCGCCAGCTCCGCCTGGTAAAAATCCTCTCCGTACATAGAACGAAACAAAACAAACTCCGAATCCAGAATACCTGATACGATTACCTGATTGTGACCCATTTCTATTCCTGACATATCATTTCCTCCTGCTGTAGATCATCTTCTTGTCTCTCCCCGGGTCTTCAATCTACCACGGCAGGCAGGAAAGATAAATACAAACATATCGGAAAAAAATGCCAATCTCCGACCTCTTCTGACACCATTCGGACAAATCTGACAAAAATCGTCTTTTAATGTCGTCAGATGATGACTTGGCGGGGGGAGACAGGGGACGGTTCTCTGTCTCCCTCTCTTTACATACAAAAACAGCCTGAAAATCAGCTTTTTAGCTGATTTTCGGGCTGTTTTT
>CAMMZE010000002.1 GCA_946529195.1 uncultured Lachnospiraceae bacterium | reverse complement strand
GAAGCACAGCTGGCTGCTCTTGCAGACGAGCTGATGAAATAAAAAGGAGACAGGGGACGGCTTGTCTGTCTCCTCCCATAAGTACATGAATAAACTGCCAGATCCGGCGTCTGTCCGGACCTGGCAGTTTCCTTAAATCCCATATAAGCAAGAAAGAATGAGCATAATGAAAAAACTTGGCTTCGGCCTGATGAGAATGCCCCTGCTGGACCCCAAAAATGATGCTGCTGTAGATATCGAACAGGTCAAAAAGATGGTGGACCTCTTCATGGCAAAGGGCTTTACCTATTTTGACACTGCCATTATGTACAATGGCTTTGCCAGCCAGCGAGTCGCTAAGGAAGCCCTGGTTGACCGTTACCCCAGAGAAAGCTTTACCCTTGCCACCAAGCTTCACAACGGATTTTTCCGTACCCTGGAAGACAGAGATAAGATTTTCAATGAGCAGCTTGAGCAGACCGGCGCAGGCTATTTTGACTACTATCTGCTTCACGGCATCGAGTCCTCCAGCCTGCCCCAGTATGAGGACCTGGACTGCTTTAACTGGCTCCTGGATAAAAAAGCCAAGGGACTGGTAAAACATGCCGGCTTCTCTTTCCATGACTCTCCGGAGCTTTTGGACCAGATTCTGACCAGTCACCCCGAAATGGAATTTGTCCAGCTGCAGATCAACTATCTGGACTGGGAAAGTGAGTGGATCCAGTCCCGCAAGGTATACGAAACTGCAGTCAGACACGGCAAGCCCGTTATTGTTATGGAACCGGTCAAGGGCGGTACCCTGGCTCAGCTCCCGCCTGCAGCGGAAAACATGTTCCGTTCCCATGAACCGGATCTGTCCATTGCCTCCTGGGCCATCCGCTTCGCCGCTTCCCTGCCGGGCGTTATGATGGTACTCTCCGGCATGTCCAGCATAGAGCAGATGGAGGACAACCTGAGCTTTATGGAAGACTTCAAGCCCCTGACCAGCGAGGAGACAGCCATGGCCCTGCAGGCAGCTGACATCATCAATAATCAGATCGCAGTTCCCTGTACCGCCTGTTCCTACTGCACAGAGGGCTGTCCTTCCCAGATTCCCATCCCCAGATACTTCTCCCTCTACAATGAAGACATGAGAGAAAATCTGGAGGAGAAGGGCTGGACCATCAACTTTACCAACTATGAAAAACTGGCTGAAAGCTTCGGCAAGGCCAGCGACTGTATCGAGTGCGGCCAGTGCGAAAGCATGTGTCCCCAGCACATTCCCATCATTGACTGCCTGAAAAAAGTCGCCGGACATTTTGAGCACTAGACCGGCAGATACAGCAGGCATTACACTCTTATAGCAGAAAAAACTCCCGATCAGCATAGATTGGGAGCTTTTTCTGCTTTTTTTATCGGATCGCTGTTCCTTCCGGAATCGCGTCATCAACAAATATCACTCTGCAGCCGCAGGCATTGTTGGTACCTGCCAGCAGCATGCCTTCACTCTTAACACCGGTGATACGTGTCGGAGCCAGATTGGCCACAACAATGATCTTTTTGCCGATCAGATCTTCCGGCTGATAATACTGCTTGATGCTGGAGACGATTACTCTCTCCTTCAGGCCGTCAAAGAGGGTGATCTTATAGCAGCTGTGAGACTTGCGGATCTCCTGGCACTTGAGCACCTTGCAGACACGCAGATCCATCTTGGAGAAGAAGTCAATATCGATTTCCTCCTTAACAGGCTCTACAGGATCGGGATCGCCGTAAACGATCTCAGCTTCCTCGGGAACTTCCTCTTCCACTACCGGATGAAGCTCCTCCTCGGTCTTGGGCGTGGAGAAATCCAGCAGGTGCAGATAACGTTCCTTATCGATCGCGAAGAGGAACAGATAGAGACGAGGTCCCTTTTCCTTGCCCAGAAGCAGGGTGTAGACATTCTTAAAGAACTTGCCCTGGATCTTCTTCAGCTCAGGGATATCCGTGCCGAAAATCTTCTTCGGGATATCATAGAGCTCGGTGTTCAGATCATCCAGTGTATAGCCTTCTCCGGACAGATAGGTATGCAGAAGGGAGATTTCCTCCTTCTCCTTCTCATCCAGAGACTCGTAAAGATCCCAGTCACGGGTCCCTCTAAGCTTGTTGGCATTCTCCGGAGAACAGGTCTCCAGCCAGAATCTTGCACGGTCCAGTCTGTCGCTGAAATCCTCATACTTGTAAGGCTGGTCGATCTTCTCAAACACAGTCTCCAGCATAGGGATATTGAAATCAACGATGGATCCCAGCTGCACCAGAAGGGACATGGGAACCGTCTTGATCTTGCGGTCTGTCATCAGGCAGTTGTCCATGACAGACTGCAGCATCTCGTCTGCGCCGCCATCGATGTATTTATTATACTGCTTATCAAACTCAAAATACTGTCTGAGTATTCCGTCGTCGAAGCAGAAATCAAATGCCTTGTTGGGCTCGGAACGGGAGTAGAGCCAGAGGATGATCTCGGGCTCGTAGAGCTTAAGCAGGGTATCCGGTGTCAGGTTGAGTCCGGATGAACCGGACATCTTGCCTGTGGTGCCCTTGATGCCGATAAACTCGTATCCCTGGAAGATGGGTGCCTTCACGCCAAAAATCTTCGCCGCGATCACCTTACTGGTGTCATAGCTGCCGCCCGGGCTTGCATGGTCTTTTCCGCCCGGCTCGAAGTCAACGCCTTCATAACCCCAGCGCATAGCCCAGTCTACCTTCCAGGCCAGCTTGCAGTTATAATCCTTTGTAAAATCAAAGGTACCTGTATGACCGCATTTGCAGCTGAACTCAGCCTTGGTGCAGTCCTCTGACAGGGAATGGATGGTTGTCGTGTCACGGCCGCACTCCGGGCAGTAGATGCTGACAGGATAGTATCTTTCCCTCTCGCCTTCCTGGGCGTCCTGGGTACGGAAGCTGTCCAGAATGTCAAAAATCTCTCCGCGATGCTTTAAGGAATGGAGCACCTGCCCGGCATACTTGCCGCTGCGGTACATCTGGGCCTGATGACGGTAGTCCAGCTCGATATTAAAACGGTGGACGGACTTCTCAAATTCCTTTTCAAAATATTCAGCGTAAGTCTTCTCTTCTGTGTCAAAGGGATTCGGAACATCCACGTACGGACAGCCGATATACTTTTCCATACCTTCTTTAGTCTTCTGCACATTGACCGGCACTTTTCTCAGTCTGTCAAACTCATCCCAGGAGAAAAGAAGCTTGGCCTTTTTCCCTTTTCTGTGAAGCGCTTTGACTACAAAAAGACTGGTGGCAATGTCTCTGAAATTTCCGATATGGATGGAACCGGACGGGCTGATACCTGCTGCGCAGACATACTCCTCTTTGTCCGGATTTCTCTTAATGATCTGTTCTGCTATCCTGTCTGACCAATGCATGAATATTTTCCTTTCTCTATATCTATTACTTAATCAGCGATGGAGATCTCAAGCACCTTATAGGCAATATCGCCGTCGAGTGTATTGACGATCCTTGTGTCACCGACTTTGGCGCCCATCAGCGCCTGTCCCATCGGGGATTCATTGGAGATCTTGTTTTCCAGACAGTTGGTCTCCTGCGGTCCGACGATAAAGTAATCTTCTTCTTCATCATACTCTACATCATAGACTCTGACTCTGGTGCCGATTGCAACTGTATCCATGGTGATGGCACTCTTATCCAGTACCTGAGCCACACGAAGCAGCTCGCTCAGCTCCGCCTCGCGCGCCTCCAGCTCATGATACTCCTGCATGGCATTGTCATACTCTGCATTCTCAGAGATATCTCCCTGCGCCTTGGCTTCCTTCAGTCTCTGCGCATTCTGTTTTCTCCGGTTCAGCTTGATGTCGTCCAATTCATTCTGCAGTGCCTGAATCTTCTCCGGGGACATGATAATCTTTTTTTCTTCCGGCATTTCCCAATACCTCCGCTTTCTTACTTTTTTTAAATAATACAGCAAATGTTCAGGACAGCCCGCAATTATCCCCCAAGTCAGGCATGTTCTGAACAACGAGCATATTATACATGAAACAGTCTTTTCTGTCAATCATGTAATGCCCATTGCTGCATAATATCTGTAAACTGATCCAGCGTCTCGATCCTGGCTAGACCGCCGCGCAGCAGGGCGCCGCCGCGTTTTCCGTGCGTGTACCAGGCTGTGTGCTTGCGCATTTCCCGGATCGCTGTATACTCTCCTTTTTCCGCAACCATCATCCTGGCGTGACGGATGGCCATCTGCGCGATTTCTTCCCTTTCCGGTGCAGGATCCGGTGTCTTTCCTGCCAGACAATCCCTGATCTGGGCAAAGAGCCAGGGATTTCCGCGGGCACCGCGGGCAGCCATCACTCCGTCGCATCCTGTCTGGGCCAGCATGCGCAGGGCATCCTCCCCGCTGAAGATATCGCCATTGCCGATGACAGGAATGCTGACACTCTCTTTGACCTTCCGGATGATCTCCCAGTCCGCCCGGCCGCTGTAATACTGCTCTCTGGTCCTCCCGTGCACCGTCACGGCTGCCGCTCCGCTCTCCTGGGCGATGCGGGCGATCTCGACAGCATTGACATGCTCATCATCAAAGCCTTTCCGGATTTTGACGGTCACAGGTCTCTCTCCGGCAGCACGAACCAGGGCCTCAATCACCCTGCCTGCCAGCAGGGGGGATTTCATAAGGGCAGATCCCTCTCCGTTTCTGACAACCTTTGGAACCGGACAGCCCATATTAAAATCCAGGATCTCAAAATCCAGATCTTCGATCATATGCACGGCCTCTTCCACTGTCTCCGGCTCAGATCCGAACAGCTGCAGGGAGACCGGATGCTCTCCCGGATCCGTCAGCATCAGCTCACCTGTCTTTTTGTTATGGTAGGTAATTGCCTTTGCGCTGACCATTTCCGTGCATACCAGGCCGCAGCCCTGCTCCTTGCAGAGCACACGGAAAGGCCGGTCCGTTACCCCGGCCATAGGGCCAAGGACGACCGGCGGATCTACGGTTATCTTTCCAATCTGAAGTGTCTTTTTTACTTCTTGCATTTTTCAAAAATAATCCGCATACCCTGCAGGGTCAGGATACTGTCATAAATATCTATCGCATTTGTCTCCGATGCGATTACACGGCCCAGGCCTCCTGTTGCAATCACCTTGATGTTATCGAGACCTGATTCCTCTTTCATTTTCCGTACGATATATTCTGTCTCTCCGATTGTCCCGTAAACGAGACCCGCCTGAATACATTCTGCCGTATCATTGGTCAGGATTGTCTTGGGCTTGCGGATCTCTACATCCATGATGCGGGCAGCATCAGAAACCAGTGCCTGCAGGCTTGTCTGAATGCCAGGCGCGATGACCACGGAATCCAGAGTTCCATCCTCCAGGACCAGCTGATAGGAGGTCGCTGTACCATAGTCAATGACAATGGCCGGTCCCCCGTAAAGCTCTTTGACGGCGGCTGCATTTACAATCAGATCTGCCCCTGCCTCTTTCTGATTGGCAGAGCGGACCTTAACGCCGGTCCGCAGTCCGGGGCCGACAACGATGGGACGGATCCCAAAATATTTGATACAGGCATTGCGCAGGGAATGCATGGTATTGGGGACAACAGAGGCAATGACTATGCCGCTGATTTCTCCATGTTCATTTCCTGACACGCCCAGCATGTCGCAAAGGAGTACACCGTATTCATCCGATGTACGCGGAACTTTCGTTGTAATGCGGTAGGTCTTTCTCAGTTTTTTCCCCTGAAAAGTTCCCAGAGTTGTTGTTGTATTGCTTACATCAATGACCAGCAGCATAATCTGACCCGCCTTCCCTTATCACCTTATAATAGGCCTCCAGCTGTTCAAAAAGCTCCCTGTTTTCCATTTGTATTTTATGTACCTTCAGGCCGCATCCGATCTCATCATAGAGGATATCCTCCTCCGCTGCCGAAGTATTGATCAGCAGATTGCCCTCATTGTCAAAAAAGAGGGTGATCACTCCGCCGATATCCTCTGTAAAAAGGACGCAGAGGATCTGCAGTTCGTCTTTGATCTGCTGCGGCAGCCTTTGAAATACAGGGTTCAAATAGTATTTCTGCTCATAGGCGCTTGCACCGCAAAGCACGCATATATCCTGTGCCATATTTCCTCCTCATATATAAGCATCCATTCCGCGAAGGCTGACTTCGCCGGAAATCACATTTTCAATTCTGCCGTCCTCTGTCTGCAGAAGCAGGCCTCCGGAGGCGTCGATCCCCCGCAGGATCCCGCATTTTTCCCAGGCCGGACCGCTGATCCTGACCTGCTGGCCGATTCCGGCCATGCCGGACCTGTACTCATCTGCAAATCCGCTCAGGTCCCCGCTCTGCAGGAAAAGGGCATACTTGCCGGCAAAACACTGCAGAAGGTCTCTGATCAGCTGCTGACGGTCAAAAAGCTTCCCCTCCACGCTGCGCAGAGAAGCCGCTATATCCCGGATCTCCTCCGGGAAGGAAGGCGCATTGACATTGATGCCGATCCCGACTACCACAGCCCGGATCTGCATGTCCTCCATCCGTGTTTCTGTCAGGATACCGCAGACCTTCTTGCCATCCGCTACGATATCATTGGGCCACTTGATCCGGTACCGTTTCTCCGGATCGTCCTTTGGATCTGTCCGGTCCACGTTCATCAGGATCGCCTCCCGCACCGCCGCCGCTGCAGCCAGCGTCAGCCCTGACGCTTTCTCTGCAGGAATCTGCGGTCTCAGCAAAATGCTCAGGTAAATATCCTGGCCCGGCGGAGAATACCAATTCCGGCCCCTGCGGCCTCTTCCGGCTGTCTGCGCATCCGCGGTCACAACGGTGCCTTCCGGCTCGCCCATATCCGCCCTCTCCAGCAGCTCTGCATTCGTAGACCCAAGCTCCTGATAGGATAAAACCCGGCAGACAGACAAGGGGCTGCCAGGAGCCGCTGTCTGCATCTGCATCACCGAATCCGGCTTCATAAGTACCTCCTGTTATGCACAGAAAGACATGCCAGAGGATACGCTCCGGCATGTCTGTGTCTATGACTATTAAGCAATCTTTTTTTGTTCTTTTGCTGTTCTTTCCGCATAAAAAGGTCTGTAGGAAAGTGAATACAGCATAATTTCCACGATGATCGCCCAGAAAACGTCGATCACAGAATGTTGTTTCAGCAGTACCGTAGAAAGACAGATCGACACAGCAAGCACATAAGATGCTGTCTTTACCAGTCTGGGATGCTTAAAGGCATCTGACCTCTGTACAACGGCATTGACTGCGATCGAATTCATTACATGAATCGAGGGGCAGACATTGGTGGCTGTATCTGTCTGATAAAGAACTGCTACCATCCTGGAAAAGATGTCTGTCCCGGTGACTGCCTGTCTCAGATGCAGTCCTGTGGGAAGAATCGTGTAGATGGCAAGCGCCAGAAACATACCGGTACACATGTAACGGCAGACATTCCAGAAATCTTCACGACTGTGCAGGTAAAACCAGGCTGTCGTAAAGAAAATATAGAAAAACCAGATCAGATAGGGCACGATAAATACCGGCATAAAGGGGATCAGGTCATCAATCTTGGAATGCACGATGATAACGGGTTCTCTAAACTGCTCCAGCAGTAAAAACCATATCATATATGCCGCAAAATAGATCAGGCAGAAGCAGAGAGGGTGTTTCTTTGCTGCCGCTGCCACTCTGATGACTGTTTCTTCGATCATCCGCGTTTATTCTCCTTCTGATTTCTTCAGAATCTCTCCCATCGAAGCTGCCAGGCCTGCGATCCCCTGCAGTTCGGAAGGAATGATAATCTTGGTTGCTTTTCCATCTGCAGCCTTGGCAAATGCCTCCAGGCTCTTGATCTGCAGAACAGAAGCATCGGCTCCGGCTTCACGGATAAAGCGGATACCATCGGCATTGGCCTGCTGAATCTTGAGGATGGCCTGCGCTTCACCTTCTGCCTCGCGGATCTTGGCTTCCTTCACAGCCTCAGCCTGCAGGATCGCTGCCTGTTTGGAAGCTTCCGCTTCCAGGATCAGGGACTCCTTATGGCCTTCTGCTTTCAGGATAGCCGATCTCTTTTCACCTTCTGCAATCAGGATAGACTCTCGTCTCTCACGCTCCGCCTTCATCTGCTTCTCCATTGCATCCTGAATGGCCGAAGGCGGGATAATATTTTTCAGTTCGACACGGTTTACTTTAATGCCCCAGGGATCCGTCGCAACATCCAGTGTCGCGCGCATCTTGGTATTGATAATCTCACGGGAAGTCAGTGTCTCATCCAGCTCCAGATCACCGATAATATTACGAAGGGTCGTCGCGGTCAGATTCTCAATGGCCACGATCGGATTCTGAATATTATAGCAGTAAGACTTGGGATCCGTGATCTGGTAGAATACTACGGTATCGATCCGCATGGTAACATTATCCTTCGTGATAACCGGCTGCGGTGCAAAATCGATAACCTGCTCTTTCAGGATAACCTTCTTGGCAACCTTATCGATGATCGGCAGCTTTACATGGAATCCTACGGACCATGTGCCGGTGTATGTGCCCAGTCTCTCAATGACATAGGCATGGGCCTGCGGCACGATGCGGAAACAGGATGCCGCGATAATCAGAATGATAACAACCAGAGCAATTACTAAAATAATCATACCCTAAGACCTCCTATCAGTTCTCAGTCTGCAGTGTCTGTTGCAGGCGCATCCACTTTGCTGACGATCAGCTTTACGCCCTCGATCCCCTCTACCACTGCCTGTTCATCACAGCGGAAGGTGACCGTATCGTCAGAGCTTCTGGCCTTCCAGGGAAGTCCGTTTGCCACGACTTCACCTTCATCTTTCAGGTTATTGATATCTTTTGTCACTCTTACTTTGCGTCCTACCAGAGCCTCTGCATTTGTCTTATGAGTCTGTCTGTTGAGATATCGCATGGCAAGAGGCCTTGTAAACAGAAGCAGCAGAATAGAAACCGCAGCAAATACGATGATCTGCACAGCAAGTCCCGCTCCAAATGCAGAAACTGCCATAGCGCAGAGTGCGCCTGCTGCAAACCATATGGTTGTCAGGCCTGCCGTAAACAGCTCAATGATCAGCATCACAGCCATCAGACCAAACCAGATCCATATCAGACTAGTAGTAATGATCATACCTGTCCCTCCTGTCTATCTATCGTAATATTATATCATGGTACATTCCTTTTTGTCCACTTTCGCGTCTGGTCTATTTCAGGTACAAGGCGCGTTGTCTGACTGCCTCGTACAGGAGGATCGCTGTGGACACTGCCGCATTCAGCGACTCTGCCTGCCCCGCCATGGGGATCAGGATCTTTTCATCTGCCGCCGCGGCTGTCTCTTCCGTCAATCCCCTGCCCTCGTTGCCGATCAGAAAGGCCGAAGGGCCAGTGTAATCCATGTCTGTATATGCCCCTGAGGCTCCCAGGTGTGCCGCATACACGCGGATCCCGCCCTGTCTGGCCTCACGGATCACTGCAGGCAGATCCTCCGCATAGGCAAATGGCATCCGGTAAAGAGAGCCCATGGTAGAGCGGACCACCTTGGGATTGTAAATATCTGCCGTTCCCCGGCTCATGATGATCCCTGTCGCGCCGGCACACTCCGCCGTCCGCACGATCGTCCCCAGATTGCCCGGATCCTGCAGATTTTCCAGAAAAATGAGCAGTGCGTTTTCCCCTTTCAGGAGATGCTCTGCTGTATAGTTTTCCATCTGCACCTCAGCCATAATCCCCTGCGGCGTTTTCGTATCTGAGATCGCATCAAATACCCGGCCGCTTACCTCAAAAACGCGGTCAGCGGGAACTTTATCAAGCAGACCGCTCTCCTGCAGGATCTGGCTGTCTGCAAAATGTTCGGAAAGGAGCAGAGTCCGGATCCGCTCAGGCGGTGTCTCAGAAACCATGCGCCAGCCCTCTGCAGCAAAGCAGCCTGACGATGTCCTTTCCTTTGCGCTGCCCAGCAGCGCCTTCATATGTTTCACCTGTTTGTTCGATGTGCTGGTGATCATGATGTCTTCCTGTTATTTCGCGAGCATTTTGGAGACCATCACTTCAAAGCTGCTGATCTCCTTTTGCATAGCAAGTGCTTCCTCAATATCATAGTCTGTCAGTGCACCGTTTTTATAAGCTACAACGCGCTTGCTGCGCCCTTCCAGCAGAACCTGCACGGCATAAGCCCCCATCAGGGAAGCCATGACACGGTCTCTGGCCGTGGGACTGCCGCCCCTCTGCAGGTGGCCCAGGATGGTAGCCCTGGTCTCAATGCCGGTCGCTGCCTGGATTCTCTTGGCCATGCTGGTGGAATGCCCGACTCCCTCTGCATTGATGATGATATGATGCTTTTTGCCGCGCTCATGATATTTGACAATATGCTCGACAAGCTTCTCTTCATCATAGTCATACAGCTCCGGCAGGAGAATGTCCTCGGCACCATTTGCAATTCCGCAATAAAGAGCGATGTATCCCGCCCGTCTTCCCATAACCTCAATGATACTGCAGCGTTCATGAGAAGTTGAGGTGTCACGTACCTTATCAATGGCCACCATGGCAGTATTGACTGCCGTATCAAAGCCAATCGTATATTCGGTGCAGCTGATATCCAGATCGATCGTTCCAGGCACGCCTATGGTGTTGATGCCAAGACCTGCCAGCTTTTCCGCGCCTCGGAAAGAGCCATCCCCGCCGATCACGACCAAACCATCGATTCCGTGCTTTCTGCAGTTTTCCGCAGCCTTTTTCTGTCCCTCTTCTGTCCGGAACACCTCGGATCGTGCTGTATAGAGAAAGGTGCCTCCCCGGTTAATCTTATCTGCGACACTGTTTCTGTCCAGATCCATAATCTCATCTTCCAGCAGGCCTGCATAACCCTTCTGGATTCCCTTAACGCTGCACCCTGAGGCCAGTGCCGTTCTTACGACTGCCCGCACTGCGGCATTCATACCAGGGGCGTCGCCGCCGCTTGTCAATACTCCGATCGTATGTACTGCTTCACTCATGCTTTCTCCTCCAAAAGGGCATTTTTTCTATCTCTAAATATATTACAGTTTTGTTAAATTTTCAAGCCAGTCCGCCTTACTTTTACATTTTCCTTGCCCAGCAGTTCCTCCAGTCCGGCCAGGTTTTCCGTGCTCGCCCGCATACTGCAGGCCGCAGGCATTTTCCGGATGGCTTTCTCTGCCTTGCAGTAAATGATGACCCTGTCCTTTCCCGGAATGCGGGCCAGCAAGCTTGTCAGCTTCTGCTCTCCGGCAAGAAATGTATGCTTATCCGGATACTGCAGCCATACCTCTGCAGGTACCTCTCCAAAGGGGATAATCCTGCTGCAGATCAGTTTGGCCGCCTGGTCATCACCGGACAGGGATACCCTGCCCTGTACAAAGACCTTTTCATCCTTCTGCAGGATATTCTGATATCTCTCGTAGTCACGCGGAAATACGATAACTTCGACATTACCTCTCATATCTTCCATCTGCACGAAAGCCATCAGCTTCTGGGATTTGGTCGACTTGACGGTCTTGCCAAGAACCATTCCGCCAATGATGACCTCAGCCTGGTCTCCCAGACCGATTTCCCCGTCCTCGCCAGGCTGAAAATCTGCAGAAGTCGCTGTGACCGTAGCCCGGATCAGATCTGCGTCCGCATCCAGCGGATGGCCGCTCAGATACACGCCCAGCGATTTTTTCTCATAATCCAGCAGCTCCTGGGATTCAAATTCACCCACATCCGGGAACTTGATCTCAAAGGACTTTTTCTCTGTCTCATCCATAAAGTCAAAGAGGGTCATCTGTCCGCCGAAGCTCTTCTTCCGGTCGCCTGTGACCTGGGCGAGGATCTGCGGATAGACCATCATGCTGGCCTTGCGGGTCTGTCCGAAGCAGTCGAAGGTACCGGATAGGATAAAGCTCTCCAGGATCTTCTTGTTCAGCTCCTTGCCGAACATCCTGTCAATGAAATCACGCAGGCTGATAAAAGGCCCGCCATTTTCGCGTTCTGCAACGACCGCGTCGGCAACCGACTCTCCGATTCCCTTGATCGCCGTCAGGCCATGGCGGATGGCTCCGTTTTCTACAGAAAAATCGGACAGGCTCCTGTTGATATCCGGCGGCAGCATGGGAATCCGCATGGCACGGGTACTCATGATATACTCTGCCAGTTTGTCGGAACTGTCGATAAAGGAAGTCATGAGCGCTGCCATGTATTCATTTGGATAATAGTATTTGAGCCAGGCTGTCTGATAGGTAATTACAGCATAAGCTGCCGCATGCGATTTATTGTATGCGTAAGCAGCGAAATCCGTCATCTCATCAAAAATCTGGTTGGCGATTTTCTCGCTGATTCCATTCTTGAGACATCCGGGTACGCCCATTTCTTCATTGCCGTATACAAAATAATGCCGCTCTTTTTCCATGACCGAGGCTTTTTTCTTAGCCATGGCTCTGCGGACCAGATCGCTTCGTCCAAGCGTGTATCCGGCAAGCTTCATAACGATCTGCATAACCTGCTCCTGGTAGATGATGCAGCCGTTTGTCTCCTTGAGGATGCTCTCCAGCTCAGGTGTATCATAAGTCACGCTGGAAGGGTCGCGCTTGCCCTCGATGAACTTGGGAATAAAGGCCATGGGTCCCGGCCTGTACAGGGAAATTCCTGCAATCAGCTCTTCCAGATTGTCCGGTTTGAGCTTTTTCATGAAATCCTGCATGCCGGATTTATCCAGCTGGAATACGCCGTCTGTCTGACCTGTCCCGATAAAATCGTAAACCTTTTTATCTTTATAATCAATCTGATCGATATGGAGCTTGTCGTCCTCTTCCTTGTCTCTGTTGATCAGCTCCAGCGTATTATAGATAACCGTCTCTGTTCTGAGGCCCAGGAAATCCATCTTGAGCAGGCCCAGTTCCTCCAGAGTCGTCATGGTATACTGGGTCGTTACTACATCATCCGCTCCCTTGGAAAGGGGGACATACTCCTCGGTATCCAGCGGGCTGATGACAACGCCGGAAGCATGGACAGACGAATGTCTGGGCAGTCCTTCCAGGCTCTTTGATATATCGATCAGCTGGCGCACCTGACTGTCACTCTCATAGAGCTTTTTCAGCTCCGGATTGGCCTGCAGGGCGCCCTCCACCGTGATCTTCTGATCCTGGGGAATCATCTTTGCGATCGCATCGCATCTGGCGTAGGGCAGGTTCATGACTCTGCCTACATCACGCACTACGCCGCGCGCCTTGAGGGTACCGAAGGTAATGATCTGGGTCACCCTGGCAGGCCCGTACTTACGGACAACGTAGTCGATGACATCCTGTCTGCGGTCATCGGCAAAGTCAATATCTATATCGGGCATGGTTACACGGTTGGGGTTGAGGAAGCGCTCGAAGAGCAGATCATATTTGATCGGATCCAGCTGGGTGATATCCAGGCAATAGGCAACGATACTCCCCGCAGCGGAACCTCTTCCGGGTCCGACCATGATATCATGCGTCTTGGCAAAATGCACAAAATCCCAGACAATCAGGAAATAGTCCACAAAGCCCATGGACCGGATGGTCTCCAGCTCATATCTGACCCGTTCCTCCAGTTCCGGACCGGCCTGCGGATAGCGTTCCTCAAATCCGTCTCTGACCAGCTTCTGCAGGTAGGTCCAGGAATCATAGCCTTCCGGCACTTCAAAATGCGGCAGCTTATACTCCCCGAACCGGATCTCCACCTGGCAGCGCATAGCGATCTTATGTGTGTTCTCAATGGCCTGCTTCGCATAGGGAAAAAGGGCTTCCATCTCCGCAGGGGATTTGACATAATACTGTCCGCCCTCGTAGCGCATGCGGTCCTTATCCTCCAGCTTTTTGCCAGTCTGAATACAAAGCAGGGCATCGTGAGGCTGTGCATCTTCTGCCAGTGTATAGTGCACATCATTGGTAGCTACAAGCTCCAGACCGGTGTCCTGGGCAAGGCGCAGAAGTCCCTGGTTAACAGTCTTCTGCTCCGGGATGCCGTGATCCTGCAATTCCAGATAAAAGTGATCCGGTCCGAAGATCTCTGACATCTCCCGGGCAGCTGCCAGAGCAGTCTCGTATCTTCCTGTGCGCAGCGCCTCTGGAATCTCACCTGCCAGACATGCGCTGAGTGCGATGATCCCCTCGTGATAGGTGCGCAGAATCTCCTTGTCAATACGGGGTTTGTAATAAAATCCTTCCGTAAAGCCATGTGATACAATCTTGCATAGATTGTGGTAGCCGGTATCATTCTCCGCCAGCAGGATCAGATGATAGTATCTGTTGCCCGCCTGTGTACCACTTTTATCAAATCGGGAACCGGGAGCGACATAAACTTCACAGCCTATAACAGGATGAATACCAGCGGCAGTGGCCTCTTTATAAAAATCGATCACACCGTACATAACGCCGTGGTCTGTGATGGCTACACTGTCCATTCCCAGTTCTTTCACCCGGGCAATCAGATTTTTGATCTTGTTAGATCCGTCAAGCAGACTGTATTCCGTATGTACATGCAGATGTGTAAAATCCATGGAATCTCTCCCTCATCTTTGCGCAGTCAGATAATCTGCTGCAGGTGTATGGTCAAAAATCTCCCTGAAAAATCCGCTTTGGCAAATTTCCCGGGGAGATTTGTTTTTTGCATTATTAAGAAGCTACGGATGTCAAGTGCACGGAGTATGCCCTGTCAGGCATCCTGTGTCCCGTCAAAATAGGCTTCCAGCCTGTTGACCGCTTCTTCCTCATCCTTACCTCTGGCACTGATCGTAACCTGAGTGTCTCCAGTCTCTCCGATATGCTGTACAAGATACATCATGCTAAGCAGACTCTTCGCGCTGGCTCTCCTGTTATCGCTTTCAATAGAAATATCGCTGTCAAAACGGCTTGCAAGCTGAACAATAAGTGCCGGCATCTCATTGGATTTTGCAGTTGTATTGACCTGAACATCTCTTGAAACCATATCATTCCCTCAACTTTCAGTGATCTCTTATGGCGGCTGCACCTTTGTCGCCATCCTTAAGTTTATCCGCAATCTGCGCGATCTTTTTCAGCCTGTGATTCACTCCGGATTTGCCAACCGGCTCATCCAGCATCTCTCCCAGATCCGCGAGTGTTGCCTCCGGAAAGGTCACACGCAGCTGCGCAATCTCGCGCAGAGTCTCCGGAAGATCATCAAAGGCTCCTGTCTCCTGCAAAAGACGGATATCCTCGATTTGCCTTTCCGCCGCCCTCAGGGCCTTGCGGATATTAGCGGTGTCGCAGTTCACGCTCCGGTTTGCCTGATTGCGGATGGACTTTAAGATCTGCACATTCTGCATCTGCATCATGCTGTCTGTCGCGCCCATCAGCCCCAGGACATCCATCACCTGTGAACTGTCTTTGATATATACGACCGAATGCTGTTTGCGGCTGACTGTTCTGGCCCCGATCTCAAAGTGAGACAGGATGCCAAGCAAAAGATCTGCCTTTTTTTCATCCGCGCATACAATTTCAAAATGATATGTCTTGACCGGATCGCTTACCGACCCGCTTGCAAGAAAAGCACCGCGCACAAAGGCTCTTTTGCAGCAATCCTTCTGAACCACCAGCTCATCCGCCAGCTGCAGCTCTCCTTCCTGTTCAGAGAGCCTGCAGGCCTGCAGAAGCTGATCCACACACATCGGATCATCCACCGTCAGAGCATAGACCCTGTTCTTTTTCCGGTTGGAAAGATGCCCTGCAGACATGATACTACTAATATTAAATGTTTTTTTTAATAATGTAAAGTACTTTCTTGCGGTAGAATTGCTTTCTGTACGAATCACCAGCTGCTTAGCACCTTCCCGCTTAGAAAGCTGTCCGCTCATGCTGACCATGGCCGCGATCTCCGCAATGCTGCAATGCCTGGCTTGTTCCGGCTGATGAAGCAGTTCTTCCTTTACGATTGAAGAAAATGACTGTGCCATATTCAGGCCCCCGTATTCTGATGTTCCCGTCTGGTATCACGGTCAATATCACGGTGCTCTGCTTTGATGCTGTAAGGCAGCGTCTTGAGTTTTTCAAAAAGAGCATTGGTAATGGTCACTGACCGGTGCTTGCCGCCTGTACAGCCGATTGCGATGACCAATCCGTTTTTTCCCTCAGTGATATAACGGGGAATCAGGAAAGTCACAAAATCTGTCAGCTTATCCAGGAATATATTGGCATCCTCAGACTGCATGACATACTGAAAGACCTTTTCATCATTTCCTGTCATGGGTCTGAGTTCATCTACATAAAAGGGATTGGGCAGAAAACGGACGTCAAATACCAGGTCCGCATCTGTCGGGATTCCGTACTTGTAACCGAAGGAAAGGAGGGAAATATAGAAATTCTCATACTCTCTGCCTTCGGCGAAAATCTTCCGGATCTCCGCTTTCAGGTCGCGGATCAGCAGATTGCTTGTATCAATGATATAATCAGACTGCTCTCTCAGGAAAGAGAGCTGCTGTCTCTCGTCCGCGATCGCATCCTCGATCCGGGCTCCCTTGCCCAGGGGATGCCTGCGTCTGGTCTCCTTGTAGCGTTTAACCAGCTTCTTGGTATCACAATCCAGGAAGAGGATCTCATAGGAATAACCGCTCTCCCGCACTGCCGCAAGCTCATCGCTGAGCATGCTCAGGTGACGGCGGCTGCGGATATCGATCCCCAGTGCCACTTTGCTGATCATGTTTTCTTCATGCCAGCTGATCTGGGCAAACTTCTGGATCAGGGGAACAGGGAGATTATCTACGCAGAAATAACCGTCATCTTCCAGCATTTTCAATACAGAGCTCTTGCCGGCTCCGGACATTCCTGTAACGATCACAAAACGCATACTCATAGTGACTTCTCTCCTCCTGCCCCATATTCCGGACACTTACTTTATTCAAATTCTCCGATCATACGGATTTCCGGCTCCATCAGGACGCCGAACTGGTCTTTTACCCGCTCCTGAACCTGCCGGATCAGCTCTCTGACATCTGCGGCAGTTGCTCCGCCGATATTGATGACAAAGCCGGCATGTTTTTCAGATACCTGAGCACCGCCGACAGTCAGTCCCTTCAGACCGCAGTCCTGGATCAATTTGCCGGCAAAATAGCCTTCCGGCCTCTTAAAGGTGCTTCCGGCGCTGGGATACTCCAGAGGCTGACTGCTTCTCCTCTTGCCGGACAGTTCCTCCACCCGCTGCATGACTGCATCAGGATCACCCTTTTCAAAGGACATGCAGACGCCAAGGACAATATAGCCTCTGTCCATCACGATGCTGCGGCGGTATCCAAAGTCAAGCTCCGGCAGGGTCAGACGCAGGGTCTGTCCCTTTTCATCCAGCACATCCACATACAGGAGATGATCTCCGATCTCTCCGCCGTATGCGCCGGCATTCATCATGACAGCTCCGCCGATTGTCCCCGGAATCCCGACCGCAAACTCAAAGCCGGTATATCCTTTTTCCGCTACTGTCCGTGCCGCCCGGGACAAAAGAGTTCCGGCCTGGGCAAACACAAGCAGTACGCCATCTTCTTCACGGCATGTGATGCTGTCCATGCTTCTTAAAATCTGGAAAATCACGCCCCGAAAGCCCTTGTCCGCAATCAGCAGATTGGTTCCGTTTCCAACGATATAATAGGGCACCTTCTCTTCTGCGCACAGGGCAATTCCCCGCGCAAGGCTCTCAGGATCCTGCGGCGTTACATAATAGTCCGCCGGTCCGCCGATCCGGAAGCTGGTGTGTTCTGCCATGCTTTCCTGAAGCCTGACATTGTCCTTGCCGAATATATCGATTAGTTTTATTTCAAAATCCATATTCTGTCCTCTCTTTATCTGCCGCAGACCAGACTGACTGCGCCAATCATCCCGGCATCATTGCCCAGACTCGCCAGCACAAGGGGGGTCTCTTTCATGGTCGGAAACGCATACATATGAAAATATTTCTCTGTTCCCGCCCGCAGATACTCACCTGCTCTGGAAACGCCTCCGCCCAGCACAATGATGTCCGGATCTGTCACACAGGCAACAAAGGCCGCTGCGCGTCCCAGATACCGCATCATCTTATCTGTTGTCCGAAGTGCCAGGGGGTCCCCCTGCTTGGCCGCGTCAAAAATATCTCTTGCGGAAAAGGACGGTTTACTGCGGAGAATGCTGTCCTCACCGGCCTCTTCCAGGGCTTTCCTTGTGATTGCCGTGATCCCGGTCGCAGAGGCCAGCTGCTCCAGGCAGCCCATATGGCCGCAGTTACAGTGACCGGAGACCTCTTCGGGCTCTGCAATCACCATATGGCCCAGCTCACCGCCTGCCCCGTGAGCGCCCTCTATCACCTTGCCGCCTACGATCACACCGCCGCCTACACCGGTTCCCAGTGTAAACATGATCAGATTGTCATATCCTTTTCCACAGCCCTGCGCCCTCTCACCAAGAGCAGCCGCATCCGCGTCGTTGACAACTTTTACAGGAATCCCGGTCAGAGCGCTAAGTGTGTCGCCGACTTCAAACTTATGCCAGCCCAGGTTGACACACATATTTACAGTATTTTCATTGACCACCGGACCGGGCACGCCAAGTCCGATTCCCTGTACCTGATCCGTGGAAATCTCTCTCTGTCTGCACTTTCCGATCACAGCATTGGCAATGTCGCCCAGGATCAGCATACCGCTGTTCTCCTTGCGGGTCGGGATTTCCCACTTTTCCAGCATATTGCCTTCTGCGTCAAACAATCCAATCTTAACCGTCGTACCTCCCAGGTCAACGCCAAAACAATATTTCTTCACTGCCCATCGTCCTCCGTATCTTTTTTACGCATCGAGCTTGTCACCCGCTCATACAAAAGCTGGGCTGCATTATATCCCATCTTTTTCTGTCTGTGATTGATCGCGGCTGTCTCCAGAATAATAGCAAGATTCCGGCCCGGACGGATGGGGATCGAGTGACATACAACCTTGTTGCCCAGGATCTCCTCATATTCCTCCGTAAGGCCCAGTCTGTCATACTCGCACTCGCGGTTCCACTCCTCCAGCTTGACCACGAAACTAATCGGTTCTTCGTCTACTACACTCTGCACACCATACAGAGTTTTTACATCGATGATCCCGATACCGCGAAGCTCTATGAAATACCTTGTGACATCCGGTGCGGATCCGATCAATTCATCCTCATTGGTCTTTTTGATCACAACCACATCATCCGCAACAAGCCGGTGACCGCGCTTGACCAGCTCCAGTGCCGCTTCACTCTTGCCGATGCCGCTCTCACCCTTGATCAGAACACCCTCGCCGAATACATCGACCAGGACGCCGTGTATGGTGATCCGGGGTGCCAATTCGATCTTGAGGAAACGGTTCATCTCTGAAAGCATGGATGAGGTCGTTGCCGAAGTGCTGAAAACAGGAATCCCGTACTGATTGCCCAGTTCTATAAAAATAGGATTGGGAATCAGCCCCCTGCAGAAGATGATGCAGGGTATGCCTGCTTCAAAAATCTTGTGGGTCATGGCACGGACATAACTGTCCTCATGCGTCAGCAGATAATTGTGCTCTACCTTGCCAACCAGCTGCACTCTGTTGTAATCAAACTGTTCAAAATAACCTGCGAACTGCAGAGCCGGCCGGTTAATATCAGAATTTGTAATGCTGATCGGGGCAATATCCACATCCGGGGTCAGATTCCGCAGCTGGAATTTCTCCACGATTTTTTCCAATGCAACACTGTATTCTCCCTTATTTGTATCCATTTCAGCCCCTCCGCTTTGCGTCTGTTTTATCTCTGACTATTATAAATCGAATGCGTCTCTTTTTCAATATCGGGATAACGTCCTGCCCTCCTGTGATTATATTTAATGGAAATAATCGTAGACAGCCTGCGCGCTGCGGGCATCCATGCCATCTGCC
>CAMMZE010000001.1 GCA_946529195.1 uncultured Lachnospiraceae bacterium | reverse complement strand
GATGCCGGATTTGAAGTGTACGGCGGCGTGAATGCTCCCTATATCTGGATGAAGACACCGCAGGGCATGAGCTCCTGGGATTTCTTTGACTATCTGCTTGGAAAGGTTCAGATAGTTGGTACGCCCGGTTCAGGATTCGGCCCTCACGGAGAAGGCTATTTCAGACTGACAGCATTTGGATCAGCCCAGAGCACGCTGGAGGCAGTGGGAAGGATCCGCAACCTGTAAAAGGAAGATCCCGGAGGAGATGCTGCAAGATACAAAAGGGACAGCCGCACTCGGCAGCGAGTGCGGCTGTCCCTCTTCTGTTTTACAGATAATCGGAGAAGAGCGGTTCGGCGGCGGCGTAGCCGGCGCTGATTTTCTTTGCCGCGGCGATGAAGTCGGGAAGATTGTCAACTTTAAAGCGGCGGGCCATGTCGTAGAGCAGTTCGCTTTCTTCTCCTGTGATCATGTCATCGTTATGAAGCAGAATGGCGATTTCCAGAAGGATGCCGCGTTTGGTGCGGTCGGAAGCGTTCATGCACAGCCATGTCATGGCCTGTTCATAAGGAATATCGCCGCTGATGTCAGGGATATCCAGTTCGATCCGCTCGCGGATCAGGGCATCCTGCTCGCCTCCGGTGATGGAGCTGTCCTCAGAGACGGCTGTCATAAGAAGCGTTTCAAATCTGCGTTTTTCATTCTCAGAAAGACTGGTATAGAGCATAAGCTAACCTCCTTGTCAGTATCACGATGGGCAGGAAATGTTTAGGTATCGATATTGATTCTGTTATCATGGTACCATCGAATGACCTTAAATACAAGTCACACGAATCGAGTAACTGACTTGACGAACTTTCTTTTTCAAGGTATACTTAGTGAGCATGGCAAGTCCATGCTGAGACATGCATTAAAGTTTCCGTGCAGCCGGGGAGATAGCGGTGCCCTGTACCTGCAATCCGCTACAGCAGGGGTGATGTTTCAGCTGAGGGCTTTGGCTTGTGAGGCAGCCCGCTGTAAGCGGTGTTGACGTCTGGGTCTTGCGCAACAGGAACCGGTGAACCGTGTCAGGTCAGGAATGAAGCAGCACTAAGTCGGATCTTCTGTGTGCCGCAAGGGTGCCTGGGCCGAGCTGGCTGCGGTGGTAACGCTCATGGGTCGGGTTCGAAGCGAAACGCACGGAATTTTTTATAACAGAGAACAAAGAGGAATTGGACGAGACGCAGGATGCGCAGGACGATTCCTCTTTTTTTCCATAAAAATGCCCTGCCTCATCCGTATAGATAATATATGCAGCTTCCCAGCATAGGCATTCCCGGGCACCGGAGGTGTGAAGATATGGTCAATGAAGAGTTTGAAAAATGCATACAGCAGATGAAGGATAAGGACCGGATGGGCCTTCAGCGCGTGTATGAGGCTTACAATGCCTATATATATGCGATTCTGCTGTCCTATGTCGGCAGACATGAGGACGCGGAGGATCTGACGGTTGAGTTCTTTATCCATTTGTGGAATAAGGCAGACAGTTACCGGCCGGGCAGCGGACACAAGGCCTGGATCACCAGGATGGCCCGCAATCTGGCTGTTGATTTCCTGCGCAAAAACAGGCGCGAGCTGCCGGCGGAGGATCCGCAGGAGCAGACGGACGTACCTGTGCAGACAGTGCCCTCGGCAGAGGAAACTGCCGTGGAAAAGCTGGGATTTTCTGATTTGATACAGACCCTGTCTGAGGAGGAAAAGAGAATCGTGACAATGAAGATCCGGGGAGAGCTTACCTTTAAGGAAATCTCCTCTATTCTTGAAATGCCCATGGGAACGGTAAGCTGGAAATATCAGGAAGCAGCGAAAAAGTTAAGGAGGGCGCAGGGATGACGGATCATGAATTTGAGAAAAAATGGAATGAAATGATAGATGAGCAGGCTCCTCAGCTTTGGGACAGGATCGAGATGAGGCTGGCCATGGAGGCCGGTCAGGAGCAGGCAGCAGACCGGAAGCAGGCAGCAGGCTTTAAGAAGGAAACAGACCGGAAGCAGGCAGAGGAAAAAAAGGGATTCTTTGGAAAATTAAAGGGCTTTTTCTTTGGCGGAAGCACATTTCGCACAGCGGCTTCTCTGACTTGTCTGGCTGTGATTGTCACAGCGATCGGAGGAGGCCTGTCCGGTATTCACGGAATGGGCAGCAGTGCGTCTGCAAGAGGCGTTTTTACCTCCCCCGCAATGGAGGCGGCAGACTATGATAGTATGGTGTCAGCCGAAGAAGCTGCGATGGAAAATGGCGCGATGGCAGGCGGCGGTGAAGCAGGTGAGGCGAAGTCGGCAGCGTCCTATACGGGCGATACCAGTCAGGCTGCCGGGCAGGTGCCGGAGCAGTCAGACCGCAAACTGATCCGCAATGTTACCATTTCTGCAGAGACCATGGAGTTTGAGTCTCTGATTGAGAAGATCAAAACGCAGACTTCACAGGCAGGGGGATATATCGAGAACTCCAGTATCGATGGCAATAGTTACGGAGGCAGTATCTACTACCGCAGGTCAGCCAATCTGACTCTGCGCATTCCCGCTGATCAGACGGATGCTTTTCTGGAGACGCTGGAAGGTGAGTCTAACATCATCAACCACTCCGAGGATCTGACGGATGTGACGCTGCAGTATGTGGATACAGAGAGCCATATCAAGGCACTTCGGACAGAGGAAGAGCAGCTGCTGAAGCTGATGGAGAAGGCGGAGTCGACAGATGATCTGATTCAGATCCAGTCGCAGCTGTCCAATGTAAGATATCAGATTGAGTCCTGGCAGTCCCAGCTCAATACCTACGACAACCTGGTCAGCTATGACACGGTCAGCCTGTATATACAGGAAGTGAAGCAGGAGTCCCTGACCGGTCAGCCGACGGTATGGGAGAGGATCCGGAGCGGGCTTGCAGAGAATACAGCATCCCTGATCAACGGGATCGGAAATCTGCTGATCTGGATCATTACCATGATCCCGGTATTCGCTGCAGTCTTTGTTGTGATTCTTTTGATCGTAGGACTGGTTAAAAAACTTCGCGGCAGACGCCGGAGTAAATGAAAAGAAAATATCATACAATAAGCATAAAATCCCCAAAATACCAGCATATTCACCGCCTGACGCGGTTCAGGCAAAGGATATTATTATTCATACAAATAGTGTATACAGGTGTTTTTTACAATGTTTTGCAATAGAGAAAAACGTTAGGGGAGGCTTTTATAGATGAAAAACAGTCATTTTTCAGAACTGATCGCCAGATATGTGATTTACGGATTGTTTGCTGCCCTTTTGCTGGTCACGGTAGTGACCGGCCATGAAGGGCGGACCATGACCATGAATTACGCCTTTCTGGCGATCATGTTTGTTTTAGTCCTTATTTTTAACAGGCTGGGAATCCGCAGGCTGCAGATTCTGACAGAAGACCTGGAAGCGGCGGAGGCTGTGATCAGCAAGAAGACCGGCTTTCAGACCCTCCCGTCCAGGGCAGGCGTCAAGTTCCGGATCGAATCGGTAGACGGCGACTGGAAGCGCTTTGTCAAGGATTGGGAAAACAGGTCCGGCATGGACTGCGATTTGGAGGAATATATCAATGAGCAGGAGCTGCTGGAGGTCACCCATGCAGGCCTGTGCTCGCTGGTTCCCGGATTTCTGACTTCCCTTGGCATTCTGGGAACTTTTGTGGGACTGGTGACCGGCCTTGGCGGGATCGATTTTGCAGATTATGATGTGATGACGCGGTCTGTGGAGGGGCTGGTCGGCGGACTCTATGTCGCTTTCTACACCTCCATTTACGGCATCAGTCTTTCCATTGTATTTAACTTCGCATTCCGCTATTTCTCCTCCGGACTGAGCGTGAAGCTGGACCGCTTTTATGATGTATTTCATGAAAAATACCAGGCTGTCACCCAGAAGTCCATGATGGATGAGATGACCAGAAATCAGAAGAGAGAGCTGGCGGGGATTGAGACTTCCGCAGCTTATCTGGAGAAGGTTCATGAGCAGCTTTCCAGCGGCCTTGGCAAGGAACTTGGCAGCCAGATCTCTGAGAATATGATTCCGGAGTTCCGCAAGATCGACCTGTCTTTACAGGGAGCCATGGAAGAGTTCCGCCAGGCGCAGGAAAATGCCCTGGGCACGATTGTAGATGAGTTTGTCAGTGAGATGCAGGGCCTCATGCAGGAGCCGATCGAGGCTATGAGCCGGTCTATGGCGGAGCATGTGGAAAAGCTGGGCGGCAGCGTTGCAGGTCTGAGCGCTTCGCAGGGCGAGATGACCACAAAGCTGGGCGAGCTGATTGCCCGGATTGAGCAGACAAGCACCAATACAGAAGAGGTCAATAAGAGCTCGGCCAAAATCATTGAACAGCTCAATGCCTATGTAGAAAAGCTTGACAGCACATCTGAGGCTTCGGCCAGAATGGTGGAGAATATGAATACGCAGACAGCTTCTCTGATGGAAAAGCTGGACCAGTATTCCCAGAATATGAACGAGGTGGCCCAGGAGCAGAAAACGGTCCTGACCGATCTGCGGACACATGAGGAGAGGCTGAATCAGACCTTTGCCGGGCTGGAGGAAAACCAGTCCAGACTGAGCGGGAATATTGTTTCCTTCTCCGAATCAGCAGCAGAGCTGGCAAAACGCCAGGCCGACCCCATCAATCTGTCCGGTGTCGAACAGATTATGAAATCATATACAGAGAGGGCTGCGGTCAGCCGCGACGCGGAGAGGCGGCAGCTGGACAATGCTCTGCGGGGCATGATTACATCTGCGGGTGAGACCCAGCGGCAGTATGCCGATCAGATGGCCATGCTTCAGAAGAGCTTTGAAAAGATGGAAGAGTACCAGGAGAATATCAGAGACTTTACGGGAAGACTGGCAGCCGCAGCTTCTTCCAGAAACAATACCGGAGTTCCCGGCGCAGCAGGAAGCGAGGATGGGAAGGAAGGTTCAGAAGTCGCAAAGCTGATGGCAGGACAGCAGGAGATGACCGAGTCTCTGAAACGCTGCATCGCCCTGCTGGAGGCAGAGCAGGAGAGAAGAAGCCGTCCCTTCCTGGAGCGGGCAGCCGACTTTTTCCGCGGCAGCAGGCAGTAAGTGAGAACAGATCGGGAGGAAGAGCATGCGTGTGAAACGTGGCGGACAAAGACAGGGCAGTGAGCCCAACTACTGGCAGAGCTATTCAGATATGATGGCCGCGCTTATGATGGTCTTCATTCTGATCATGGCAGTGGCACTGGTGTCGCTGACTGTATACAAAAAGGAGCTGGATGAGTCCAAGCTGGAGCTGGAGCAGAAGAATGAAGAGCTGATCAAGCGGCAGGATCTGCTGGAGTCTCAGAATGATGAGCTCCTTAAACTCAAAGAGGCCTTAGAGGACAAGCAGAGCCAGATTGACCGGATCATAGGTGTGAAGCAGGAGATCATCCAGGCTCTCAAAGAGGAGTTTGACAAGGAGGATATCGATATCGCCATCGATTCCGAGACCGGCGCGATCATTTTTGATTCCAGTATTTTATATGATACGGATAAATCAGAACTCAAGCCGGAGGGCGAGAGTTATCTGGACCGTTTTCTGCCGGTCTACATCGGCGTGCTTTTCCGGGACGAATTCCGGGAAGACATTGCGGAAATCATCATTGAGGGGCATGCGGATACCAGAGATACCTATATGTACAATCTGGGCCTGAGTCAGCAGAGAGCCTTTTCTGTGGCAGAGTATATTCTTGCAGAAAGCAATCTGGATGACAATCAGAAGCAGCAGCTGCGGTCAATCATTACCGCAAACGGCCGCTCCTACAGCCATCCGGTCTACAACGAAAACGGGAGTATTAACTTAGAGAAATCCAGAAGGGTGGAGGTCAAGTTCCGCCTGAAGGATGACGAGATGATCAGAGAGCTGCAAAAGCTCCTGGAAGGGGAAGATTAAATGAAAAAAACACTTGCACAGACGCTGCGGACATACGGGAATGTCTGGCTTTATATCGGTTTTCTTGCAGTGGCCGTTTTTCTGGCCGCGTCAAGGGGCTGCACGCAGGAGTTTCTGACCGTGGTGCTGTATCCTTTTATGATCCCGGTCTTCCTGAGTATTGTCATGCTCATTTTCTGCGCCAGACGGGGCGCCAATGGACGGATCCTTTTGCTGATCCTGATCATGCTGAATCTGGCAGCCTTGATGCGGGCCTCCTTCTGGACTTCTTATCCGTCTTTGTATGAGGGAGGCAAGCTTCCTGTTCTGGACTATTTTCTGACGCAGATTGTGATATTTGCAGTCATGCTCATCTATCCCGTGCAGACCCAGATCAAGGGTAAGCGGGTCTATGAGATCATGTCCAGCAGAAAGTTTACCCTGGCCATGGCAGTGCTGATTATGATCCTGTATGCCGTGCTTCTGACCATTGGATATGAAGAAGATGGAGTAAGGGCCTGGCTGCAGGTCGGCGGCTCTTATATACAGCTGACAGAGATCATCAGGCTGCTTTTTATCATCTGTCTGGCGGCTATGATGAGCCGGGATGAGAAGTCGCCTCTGGCATTGCTCTTTTATCTGCTCAATGCATTCCTTATGGGAGCAGTGATCTCAGAGTTTGGTACCGTTCTGGTTATGACTTTTGTCTTTGTTATCTTTCTCTTTATCTTTCCGCAGAAGAGAGGATTCTATTTTGTACTGGGCATACTCGCTTTTGCCGCCATGGTCATCCTGGTCCTGATTTTGCGGATTGCTGATAAGGAGTACGAATATGCGCTCAAACAGTCAGATCCGCAGGTGTTTGCGGCAGCTTTTACAGGAACGCTTTATGACTTCGCGATGAGTACGCCGGAGGATACCGTGACGATGGATATCCTGCGGAATATGGTTGACAAATCCCTGGGCTCCATGGAAACAGAGGAACAGGCAAAGCATGGAAGGGCATTTCATTCCATCAGCCAGCAGATCGCTGACGGCGAGCTGGGCTTGTCTGATTTTGCAGAGGTCAAGGAAAGTGAATTGTGGAAAGAAGTTGTAGGTGTTGTAGGTGAGAAGACAGAAAAAGGGATCGGGCCGGAGACTGCGAAAGTTCTGACTTCCAAGATTGAAAAATATCCTGCTGCGGCAGCCATTGCCCGCCTGTGCCAGTCTTCTGTATTTCGAAATGCTTATATCACACAATTTTGCAGAAGCAGTTATTATATAACGGATACCCTCTACAAATCAGCGGCTCCCGGCTTCTGGCACGGGGTCAACCGAAATCTTTTTATGGGGGCTTATGGAAAATTTATCGACAGAGTTGTCATTCCCAATAAGGCATTAAGTGCCAGATTCGGATTTACTTCCTTTACGCACGACCAGCTGAATGAGGCTAAATCGGCCATGCAGGTGGGAGGCCTGACCGGTGCTGACAGGCATGAATTTTACTATGTCCCTGTTATGGCGTCGGATATGATCTTCACTGAAATGGTCAGCCTGTATGGATTTGGCATGGGATTTTTCGTGATCCTTCTTTACATGATCCTCTTTCGGGAGGGCATGAAAGAAACTGTGAAACTCGAGGGGAAACCTTTTCACAGAGGCCTGGTGCTGGGCATCACCCTGATGATCTTCATTCAGGCGCTCATCATCATCGCCGGAAATCTGAGCCTCTTCCCGCTTACGGGAATCACGCTTCCCTTCATTGCGGACGGATCCCTGTCCATGCTGGTATTCGGTGTCATGATCGGCATCCTGCTGGCTGCATCCTATATTCCCATCCGGGAGGAGAAGATGGCAGCGGCCGGAAGCGGCAGAATGACAAAAGAGGATCTGAAAACACTTCCCGAAGGTCTGCTTTATACGATCCGGGGCAATCTCTGGAACCGGCAGCACCGGGAGAAAAAGAAGGGAAGAAAGACAGGCAGATGGCAGGAGGAAGCAGAGGAAATGCCGGATGATGAGCCGGAGCCGGAAGGTGCTGCAGAAGAAAGCCTGCCGCAGGAAGAGGAAACGGCGGCTGAGCCGGATAAAGGCAAAGGATCTGCCCACAGGGGGCAGGATGGCCAGCCGGATCAGCAGCAGAAGAAAAAAACCAAGTACACGGACTGGAATTAGTTCAAAGGAGGAGTTTTCGTGGCTTGTAAGATCAGGGCAGAAATGGACTATGAGAAGAATCTGAACTATATCAGATACCTCAACGGCCTTTACAGTATCAGAAAGATTACGATTTATAACGAGGGAGATGAGCCGGCAAAAGACCTGAAACTGGGGCTGACCTTTACTCCGGAATTTGCCCAGAGCTGGATGCGCGGCCTGCCTGAGATCGGTCCCGGCCAGAAGCTGGAGATCGTTCCGACAGAGCTTTCTGTAGATCCGGCGGTGATGCTGGATTACAATGAGACGCTCGAAGGCAGCATCAATGTGGAGATCTCCGGGCAGGAGCCTCTTTTCAAGCAGGCCTTTCCTGTGACACTGCTGGCTTATGATATCTGGTACGGCGGCAGTCATCCGGAACTTCTGGCCTCCTTTGTCACGCCAAACGACAGGAAGGTCCTGGAGATTGTGGCAAATGCCGGAAAAAAGACCGGGGTGGCCTTCACCGGCTATGATGCGACAAAAGAAGAAATCATGCATGCCATCAAGGCTATTTTTGAGACCATTCAGGACCTGAAGATTACCTACGATTATCCGCCGGTCAACTGGCAGGCAGGGCAGCGGGTCCGGATGCCCGGATTTGTGGTCAATAACTCCGTGGGCTGCTGCATTGATATGGCAGTTTTGTTTGCTTCCTGTCTGGAAGCCATTCATCTGAATCCTCTGATCATGCTGGTTGACGGGCATGCCGTAGCAGGAGCCTGGCTTCGAAATGCGACTTTTGAGGAAGCGGTAGAGCCAAGCCGGGAAAAGGTGGAGGCCCGTTCTTACAATAAACTCAGGGAACTGGTCATGGTGGAGTGCACCCTGATGGAAAACTACGCCAGCGGAGACCTCTTTGAGTATGCCGTGAATTCGACGGATAAACTCTACCGGATCTTTAATGAGGTCATCGATGTGAAAAGGGCCAGAATGGGCGGGATCCGCCCCATTCCGCTCCGGGAGATCCACGACCTGTATGCGGACGGCTCTTACGAGGAGGCCGAACAGGAGGACAGTGATGATTTCTACGAGGAGGATGATTTCCTCCTCCTGACCGGAGAAGATGGACAGCCCCAGTCCAAGATGGACTACTGGGAGAATAAGATTCTGGACCTGTCCCTGCGCAATTCCCTGGTCAGCATGAAACAGGGCACGCGCGTCCTTCCGGTGATGGCTGATCTGGCCAGTATCTGCCGGCTCAGCAATGATCTGGAAAAGGACAGATCCTTCCGTCTGCTGCCGGCCCCCAAAGAAGTGGCGCAGATCCCAAAGATGGGTGACATGGACGGGCAGCAGGAATGCATCCGCACGGCAGCGGACCTGATCGCTTCCGATCTGCAGAATGCCAGGATCCGCCTCCTTCTGGGGGAGAGCGATACGGCTTCCAGGCTCAGATCTCTGCACAGAAATACAGAAAATTTCATCCGGGAAACCGGAACCAATGTCCTTTACCTGGCCATGGGCGCCCTGCGCTGGCATCAGGAGGGGCAGAAAACAGATAAATACGCGCCGATCCTTCTGATCCCGGTCAGACTGGAGAAGAAAAAATCGGACAATGACTATGCTCTGACACCGACCAGCGATGAGTGGCAGCTCAATATTACCCTGCTGGAAATGCTCAAAGAGAAGTACGGGATCCAGGTCAAACTGACCGGCGTGCCCCGTACGGAAGACGGCATACCCTACAAGGCCCTTTTTAATACCATCCGCGAAGCTGTTAAAATGAAAGGCTTTGATGTGCAGGAGAGGGCATTTCTGGGCATCTTTTCCTTCGGGCAGCTGATGATGTGGAGAGACCTGCATCTGAATAAAGAGAATCCGGATTTTACCGGCCAGGCTTTTGTGGCAAGCATGATCGACGGCCATCTGACCTGGCAGCCGGAGAATGTCTTTTCAGAGCCGGCCGATCTGGAGGCCCAGTCCGATCCCAGAGACCTGCTTCTGCCCATGAGCGCGGACGGGTCGCAGATGGCTGCAATCCGGGCAGCTTTGAATGGGGAGAGTTTTGTAATGCACGGCCCTCCGGGAACCGGCAAAAGCCAGACGATCACGGATATGATCGCCAATCTGCTGGCCGATGGAAAGTCCGTTCTCTTCCTGACCAAGAAAATGGCGGCTCTGGAAGTCGTGCAGCAGAGATTGGAAGAGATTGGCCTGGGCGAGTTCTGTCTGGAACTGCATGCAAACAAGTCCAGCCGCCAGCATGTCATGAATCAGTTTTCCAGGGCTCTTGCTCTTGAAAAAGTCAGACATGATCCTCTCTACAGCAGCCAGGCCAGAAAGATCAAGGAGAAGGAAAGTGAGCTCCGGTCCCTGATCCGGGATCTGCACCGCCGCCAGAGCTGCGGCCTGTCACTCTATGAGCTGATGGGCATGCTGGAAGAGTACAAAGACGCGCCGGATGTGGTGGACTTTGATGATATGACCATCCGGATGGCGGATGAGGAAGATTTTGCCTCCTGGAAGCTGCAGGCAGCTTCTCTGCAGAGGCACGCCAAAAAGCTGGAAGGTCTGTCTGCAGGTCTGCGGGGGATCAAAAAGGCTGGTTTTGGCAGAAATGAGAAAGATGCCTTCTTGCGGGCAATTGAAAATACATTGGAACTTCGGGAGGAATTAGGCAGTGCTGTGGCAGAGATGGAAAAGGTCATCGGCGCCCCGGAAGGCGCTCTGGCCGGCAGCCGGGAAACGGTCACAGCCGCTGATATTCTCGCCCACATCAGGGTCTATCCCAAAGAGCTGGCAAGCCTTGTGAAGAAGGAAGGCAGTGCGGCAGCCGGAGAGGCAAAGATCCTTGCCGCCTTTGAGGCAGAGGGAAAGCTTCATGAAGAACTGACTGCCATGACGGATCAATACGACAGGGCAGTCCTGGAGGAGGATCTGGAAGGGATCCGGGCAAATGTGCAGGCAGCCGGCAGAATGCTTTATGGCGGCGGCAAGGTCATACAGACAGCAGTGCGCATCCTCCAGGGGTATGCCGCGGATAAGGAAAGCATTACGGAGAAGAATATTCTTTCCGAGCTTGACCGGCTGATCAGGCTGGAAGAGAAAACGGCAGACCGGGAAGGCAGCAGCGGGATCATGCAGGCTCTGGCCGGCGGCGGAATCAGCCGTCAGGAGTGCGGGAAATTATTTGACAGGAGAAGGCTGGTAGAAGACCGCATAAACCGCCTGGATATGGGCCCGGTGACCTGGAACCGGATCATGGATTATGCCCGGGAGCGGACCCTTGGCTTGAAGGGTCGCTACGAGAGGGACCTCCCTGTTTTTCAGGAAGTTTCGGCATGCTATGATAAGTTAAAAGATAGGATTGGGAGCCTTCTGGATATGTCCGGCAAAGAGTACGCGGGAGAAGCATCGGATCTGATCTTTGATGCGTCCTGGTATGATGAGATCCGGGGATGGAAGGAAAGCTTCTTCGAGATTGACAGCTGGTGCAGCTGGCTGACAGAGAGCGAGCAGGCACGCGCGGGCGGGCTGGATCCCCTGGTGACCGCCATGGAGCAAGGTCTTTCCCCGGATGATGTGGAAGGGGCCTTTTACAAGGGATTTGCCAGATCCTGCATTCGCTATATTACTGCAAATAACAGGAGGCTTCAGTACTTTTCCGGCAGCAATTATGAGCTGACAGCAGATCAGTACCGGAGCCTGTGCGAACAGTTTGAAGAGATGACCAGAAAAGAGATCCGGGCCAGATTGATCGACCGGATCCCGGATCTGCGGGAGGGCAGTGATCTCAAAGATCTGGCCCTGCTGCAGAAAGCAGTCCGCGGCAGCGGAGACCATCTGACCATCCGGGAGCTTTTCAACAAGATGCCGGAGGCGGTACGTCTTCTGGCACCTTGCATGCTGATGAGCCCGGCTTCGGTGGCCCAGTATATCGATGTAGACTTCCCTAAATTTGACGTGGTCATCATCGATGAGGCATCCCAGCTGCCCACCTGTGAGGCAGTAGGAGCCATTGCCAGGGGAAAGAGCCTGGTAATCGCCGGAGACGAACACCAGCTGCCTCCGACCAGATTCTTCCAGAAAAAGAAGAAGGGAGAAGCCATCGAGATTACAGATCTGGAGAGCATTCTGGAGGATGCCCTGGCCCTGAATATGCCCCAGTGCTATCTGAACTGGCATTACCGGTCGGCGCATGAGAGCCTGATCACATTCTCCAACCTGCGCTATTACGGAGGAAGGCTCAGGACATTCCCTTCCGTGGATGACCGGATTTCGGCAGTTCATTTTGAAAATGCCGGCGGCATCTATGACCGGTCCGGCAGCCGGACCAACCCGGCAGAGGCAGATGCCCTGATCGCTGCGATGCGGGAGAGGATTCTGAGCGGCAGCGGAGACAGCATCGGCGTCATCACCTTCAATATTCAGCAGTGCAGGCTGATCGAGGATAAATGGGAGAAACTCCTGGCCCAGGATCAGGAACTGGAGCAGGCAGCCGCAAAGCTTCCGCCTGTCCTGATCAAGAATCTGGAGAGCATCCAGGGAGATGAGCGGGATGTAATCTATTTCTCCATCGGATTCGGACCGGACGCCCAGGGAAATATGAGCCAGAATTTCGGGCCGGTCAACCAGAAAGGCGGTCAGCGCCGCCTGAATGTGGCCATCACCCGCGCCAGGAAAGAAATGCACATTTTTGCATCATTTGACCCTTCATCGCTCCGGGTTACACCGGCCAGCCCGGCAGGGGTCAGAGACCTGGCAGACTTCCTCCGCTACGCCAAAGAGGGCACTGCAGCACTTGCTGGTCAGGCAGTCTGCAGCGACAAGGAAAGAGAAAGAGTCAGCAGGCAGATCGCCAGCCGTCTCCAGGAGGAAGGATATGAAGTCGATGCGCAGGTCGGCAGCAGCGGATTTGTGATCGATGCGGCTGTCAGAGATCCCCGCGATCCGGACAGGTATCTGCTGGGCATTCTCTTAGATGACAGCAAAGAGGCAATGAAAGATACGGTCAGAGACCGCTGCATCCTGCAGAAAAATGTACTGCGCAGGATGGACTGGAATCTGTGCAATGTCTGGATGCTTGACTGGTTTGACAGTCCGGACACACAGATCTACAAGATAAAACAAGTGATCGGAAGGCTGATCAGAGCCTAGATGACAGCAGGAAAGAAAGGAAGCAAGGGCGGCATGAAGAAAGCAATTGGTAAAATCACTGTAATCATGATCCTGCTTCTGATGGTGCTTTCCATGGCAGGATGTGAGCAGGTAACAAGACTGCAGTCTCTCCTGCCGGGAGCTCAGACAGAGGCAGTCCAGGAAGAGACCCAGACGGAGTCCTCCGGCCCGGTGACCGGAGACATCTCAGAACTGCAGAATTCACTGAGCTGGGTCTATCTGATTCAGGAGACCGAAGGCAAAGGGGAATCCCCGGCCGGAATCCTGATCTATAATCCTGTCCTGGGCGGCTACAGCATGAACGGAGCCTATGGCAGTGAGGCCCTGATCGAGTGGGACGGCAGGGAATTTGACCTGGAAGCAGAAGAATCCCAGACCGCCCCGGGCTGGTATCATTCCGCCCAGCTTGCCATGAATATCCGCAATCAGAACTTCCTGCTGCAGGTGAACCTGCTGCGGGAGGAGGAAGAGGATATACAGATCCGTCTGGAAAATCCGAAAATCGCTCTCTTAGAGTGGCCCTCCCTGGCTGACAAAAACGGCATTGTCATGGAAAAAGCAGGGGATACCTATACCTTCTCTGCAAAAACGATCAAAGAACTCTTTACAGAGTCTGTACCCGGCGTATTTACTTACCGGATCAAGGACTGCACAGATTGCAATGTGCAGCTGGATGGGGAGCAGCTCCAGTACCGGGCCATTTCCGGCAAGAAAGCCTCTTTCACGGTGGAGATCACAGATCCGGCCGGTCAGACCCGTCAGGTTCCGGTCGGCATCAGCCTGAAGAGAAATCTGATGCCCCTGCTGACAGGGCTTGTGATCGCAGCGGCAGTCATTGCGGCTGCTGTTATCCTTTTCCTGCTTGGCCAGAGAAAGAAACGGAAGGCCATCCGGGAGGAAGCATCTGCGGCCCAGGAGGAAATCCTCCAGGTGAAAGCGGAGGCGGAGCCGGTTCTGGATTCCTGCAGGCAGCTTTCCAAAAGCGTTCCCGGCATGATGAAAGATGTGATGAAAAAGGTCAGGACCTTTGGCGGCGTGATCGATCCCAAAACGGTTGAAAATGCAGCGGCAGAGGCACAAAGCCTGACAGAGAGTCCGACTTTTGAGACCCTTCGGATCTATCTTTCCGATCTGGAAAAGTTGAGTGATATGCTTGATGGCGGCAAAAAGCTGCAGCTGGTTAACCCGGCATGGACAAAAGAGCTCTTCCTGCAGAAAAAGAGCAGAGACAGAGAACTTGCCGCCGTGCGGGAGACCATGGAGGATCTGAAGAAAGAATATCAGCAGGCCAGTGAAAAACTGCGTATTCTGGACGGCTTCACCAATCCCGGCAAGGAGCCTTTCGGATTCGATTTTGAGATCCTGATCCAGGCTGCGGATGCCCAGTGGAACTGCACGATCGAGAAGGGGTCAAAGGGCAGGCAGAAGCTGGGTGACATGTACTTTATGAGCAAGGGAAAGAGAATTACGAGAGGAATAGAGATCCTTTCTGCAGACGCAGCGGAAACAAAGATTGTTTCCGGGAATGAGGATACCATCCTGATTTCATCCGGCAGCAGCAATCATCAGCTCTTCAGGGGCGACCGGATCCGCCTGGATCTGGAAGAGGATGGGGCTGCCATTGAGATCAGGAGCAACTAGACAAAGCACATAGCGAAGCACGCGGGGAGGAACGCAAGATGCCGATGGAAGGAAAGATTTGTCCGTATTGTATGAAACCGGTGCTGGGCAGCAGCCTGATGTACTATGTCCGTGTGAAGGAAAAGGACATCTGGAATGAGCCCGGCAGCCCTTTAGCTGCCAGATTCCGGAAGGAGATCCAGGCCTGCAAGAAGGACAATCACTATAAAAGATTCTGGACAGAACGTCTGGCCGAGGGAATGATCGGCCAGGATCTGGAAGACCGGCTGGTGGTCACAGAGGAAAAGCTTCTTGCTCTCATGAAAGGAGGGCAGGGGCAGGCAGAAGCTGCAGGATTAAAAAAGGCTGTATCTGCAGCGCCCGGCGCAGCCTCCTCTGACGGAAGGGTGCTGACAGACGGGAGAACGCTCACTGACGGCAGAACGCTCACTGACGGCAGAACGCTCACGGATGGCAGGGCAGGCAGCGGCCGCCATGCTGGCCGCGGCAGCGGGAAACAGGTAAAAGAGCCGGAGGCTGCAGAAGCTGCCGATGAGGGAAAAGAGATCCGCATCAGCCGGGAAGGGGGACAATTTAAGCTTTATCAGGGGAATATTCTGACCGCAGATACCATGACAGTCTGTGAGCATTGCTGGAATGTTCTGCCCCCTCAGCTTTGCAGCGGCGACATGAAGGTGATCCATATCAGCCTGGTAGCAGGAGTCGGTGCAGGAAAAAGCTGCCTCCTTCTTTCCTGGCTTCGAAGCATCAATGCCAACCTGATGACTCCTGCGGGAGAGGATAAGATCGGTGTAAACAGCTGGCTGGAGAAATACCATTTCAATTCTCTCATGTGGGACGATCTGGATTACCCTTCCGTCTATGAGAAAATGCTGGACCGGTTCGAAAACGGGGATATCTGCCCCAAGAAGACAGATCCCTCTTTTGTCCCTCCGATTTTCCTGGAAGTAGAGTGCAGATCAGAGGAGAAGCAGGGGGAGAGAGTCCTACTGTGCATCTATGATGCGGCCGGTGAAGTCCTGACCCATGTAAAGGCCAGGAACTGGAATCCGGTCCTGATGAAGCATCTGGAACAGACAGATGCCGTGATCTTTCTGGTAGATCCGGCGGATGCCGGTCTTCAGACAAACAAAACAATGAGAAAATACGGGCCTCTGGAGCAGTTTTTCATGAGCAGCAGCACCCAGGCCCTTTTCGGGAAAAAGGTTGCGGATCCCGGAGAGCAGTCTAAGATCCAGTCCGATCCGGGGGCTTCCTGGACTCTTGCTGAGCTGGTTGAGGGATATATGCCGGCGACAGAGGAAGAGAAAAAAGAGATCAAGAAAAAGAAAAACACGGAAGCTGCCTTCCTGACCCTGGATAATTTCCTGCATCACGCAGCAACCGTTTCCGGCGCATCGCCGGAAGGGGCAAAAGACCTGCTTAGAAATAAGCTGATGGCCATGGTCGTGCCCAAGTGTGATAGTTTCCGGGACTACTATGAGCAGGATCATCCGGATGTGTTTCAGACCTACGGAGGCCGGACGGGAGAAGACAGAGAAAACTATGAAAATGTGCGCATGCAGGCTGTCCGTTACTTCTTTTCCGACATCTATAATCTGGAGGAGATTCAGGCCAGATTCCCCAATCACAGGGAATTTGTACTCTCCTCTCTGGGCAGTGAGGCAAGACCTGTTACAATAGAGGAGCAGGAATTCACCAAGCTGGAAGGGCCCTATCATCCCTTCCGTATTGAAGATCCGATTTTCTGGATTTTAAGTGAAATGCTGTAGAGGAGCAGCGGGGAGTGCTATGAAAAAGGTACATCAGCTTTATTATACGAATTACGGGCGGGGCTACCGCATAGAGGCCTCCAGTATTCCGGACCTGTCTCCGACAGGAAGTGTCAGTTCCTCTGTTCAGGCGGCTGCCGTGACCTGGGAAAATGGCATCGGCGGGGAGGGGACCGAGACGGTTACCTATTCCGAAAGGGTCGGACGCTTTCTGAGTGCCAGAACGGTTCCCTGCAGACAGGAAGGGGATACCAGACCTGGTTTCTGGAGTCATGTGATCCTGCCGGGCAAGGATGGAAGCGATGGTTTTATGACCTGCCTTTCCTGGCCCCTGGATCAGTACAAGGTCAGGGTAAGTCCGGGAGAGAAGCTGGAGGATGTCACGATTCCGGAAGCTGACTATGATCTGCGAAGAATCTGCAGAAAATACGGTCTTTCCGGTGACAGACTGGCCCAGCTGATCCTGCTGGTCATCAGAAATGCCTGCGGATATCTGCAGGGAGCCTGCCTGATCCACACAGAGGCATCTGGAGAGGCATGTATGCAGGCGGGGCGTGAATGTATGGCGCTCATCTACCGTCTGCTGCCGGAGGCTCTGAGAAAGAGGGCCTGCTATCAGGCCCCGGCAGAGGAGTTATCCGGAGGAATCCGTTTTCTCATCTGCAGAGCAGGCAGCAGGAATCAGGGCTTTTCCCTGGATCCTGACGCGCCGGCAGCGGTGGAGACAGATGACCTGGCCTGGGAGATGGGCCGGCAGCTGGCGGAACTGTTTGGGGCGGACCCGGACCGGTATGAGCAGCGCCTTTCCGGACTTTGCACCGATACAGACGATTTTGAAACCATCCTGTGGAACTATTACCGGGGGATGAGTAAAAAGGAACTGGGAAGTCTTCCCCGGGATCTTCTGATGGGCAATGCTGACAGACTTCTGCTGGCGGCTCACCACGATCCGGGCCTTCTGGTTTTTATGGAAAACTGGTTTGCCGCGATCAGGATGGATGCGGAGGATGAATGTCTGTCCGGCTTTACCGAGCTGTCCCTGCAAGAGGCACAGCTGCAGAAGGAAGGAGACAGCAAGGCATACCAGAGATGTATCCTCCGCTGCCGGAATCTTCTGAAAATGCTCAGCAATGATGAAGAGACTTTTGCGGAAAACCTGCGGATCATCAGTCGCCAGTATCCGGACCTGGCGGCAGACCTGGCCGGCCATGACCCTGCAGAGGAGCCGGAGGAAAAGGAAGCTGTCATCAAAAAGAAAAAAAGAGAGAAGCGGCAGGATACGGTTGTATTTTCCTTCTTCTTTGCCGGATGCTATCTTTCCCTTGTTGTCAGCTGCTGCGGCCTGGCTGCCCAGCTGGCGCAGCAATATCAGAATCCCCTGATCTTTGCGGGAGGGATCCTGGCAGTGATTGCCGCAGGTATCCTGCTTATGCTGCTGAACGCTCTGACAGGCATATTGCGCAGAGCCCATCATATATCGATCAACGGAATTTTTATGGCAGGCCTTGTGGCAGCCATCCTGGCGGCGGTCTCTTCCATAGCCGGATACGGCACAGCAGCAGCGGCGGCCGCTGCAGGAACTTTGATTTTCGGAGCATTATTGTCTCGCAGGTAAAAGAAAGGAGTAAAGGGTATGTTGTTGGCAGCATTGGCAGAACAGGTCAGAGGCGGCGTTTTGCTGGTCATCTGTATTTTGATAGGATTCTTCTTCTTTCTGGATGCCGGCGTCAATATTTTCGGAGGGAAAAGGCACGGAAAGGAAAAAAAGGGAGCGGCAGAGGGCGATACCATCCGTTTCCGGATCATTTATAAAAATAAAATCTGCGGTGATGACGAATTCATGACTCTGACGCCCGGGAAATCCATTCTGGTCGGCTTTGGGACCGACTGCCAGGTGGATCTGTCATCCTTCCCGCTGCCCTTTGACGGGGAAGAAGAGATCTGGTTCCGGGTACTGAAAAACTCGGTAGGGGTCCTGATGGCGGTCAAAGATCCGGCCATGGAAGGGCTTCGGGTCCGGGGACCGGAGGATAAGAGCTACCGGGCACTGAGAAGTGTTCAGCTGACAGATACACTGCAGATTGAGAAAGATGAACTTGTGATTAAACTGGAGAAAATGGAATGATCCGCCTGATAGAGCGGGAAAGGGGAAAGCATGAGAAACCTGTTCAATAAAAAGAGCACAGAATCAGTAAGCGGGCAGAAAAGCACTTCGATCGCCTATGCCCTGCTCATGCTCTGCGCTACACTCCTGATCTGCGCTGCTTTTCAGGCATCCGGCAGCACTCCCTTTCAATCTCCTGAGCAGAAGGAAGCGATTGCTGCCAGCAAGGAGGAGGCTGCGCTGACCTATGGCAAGGAGAATATCCTTCCGGGTGATATCACAGACCGAAACGGTGTAAAACTGATCTGGTCAGAGCAGGACGCAGAGGGAAATGTGGTCACAAAATATGAAGACCCCCTGGCCTATACCCAGGCGCTGGGCTTTTATAAAGATCTGGGAAACGGAAGTTCCATCGGCTATCTGATGGCAGGCATGCAGCCGACCAGAAACTGGCTTTACAAGGCGGATTCTGATACGACCAAGGGCTGCACGGTGCAGACCAGCCTGGATGCAGACCTGCAGAAATATAACTATAATCTCCTGAGCAGCCTTTGCACCGGAGAGGATCAGACCGGCAGTATCGTTGTGATGGATGCCAGAAACGGAGAGGTGCTGAGCTGGGCTTTTTACCCCTCCTTCGATCCGGAAAAGCTGGTGAAAGCATATGAAGATGCAGCCGCAAATCCGGATGCCGGAGAGGTTTCCTGGACACAGATCGCTTCTGACAAGCTGGGCGTTCCCACCTATCCTCTGACACACGGAAGGACACCGGGCAGCGTCTTTAAGATCATCACCAGCATGGCCCTTCTGGAACAGGGCGGGACGAACCTTTCCGCAGATGTCTACCAGTATTATGACGACAGCGGATACCTGTCATTCGGCCAGAATGCTTCCCTGCCAAATGCAGGAGGCGCTGTCTACGGGGCTTTGGATTTTACCAGCGCCTTCGTGAATTCAGTCAATGTGTATTTCGCCTGGCATGCGGTCAATACCATTTACAAATCCGGTCTGGATGAGGTTGCCGCCCGGTGCGGTTTTGACCGCTGGCTGGATCTGGACTTCGGTACGATGATCTCTGGATATGCCTTTGACAGCGGTGACGATTTCCAGCTGGCGCTGACTGCGATTGGTCAGAATAATGTGCAGATGAGCGCGGTCCATGTGGCCATGATCACAGCAGCGGTTGCAGGAGACGGACATGTATATGAGCCTCATATGATGAAAGCAGTCTACGAAAATGAGGAGCTGCCCAATCTTCTGGTAGGCTATAATGAATATAAGCAGGGCAATCAGGTCTGGGCGGCCAATCCGGCAGACTATGAAGATTTTACAGAACCGGTAACCGAACCTGCCATTGCCGGGATCATCCGGAATGCCATGCAGGCGCGAGGCCGGAATCTGGCGGAGGATTACGGTTACGGATACATTGATGCCGGCGGGAAAACCATTGCTGTCGGAGCCAAGACCGGCACAGGGGATATTAGCAATGAGTACGGGGAAAATGTAGCCAACAATCTCTGGCTGACGACATTTGCGCCGGCGGAAGACCCCCGGTATGTAGTCGTTATGAATCTGAGTGATGTGCCTTATGATGATCCGACTTACGGAGAAGGGGCAAATCTGTATCCGGAAGTGCAGAAGGTCTACGAAAAAGTCTATGAATTACTTGGCGAGGATCCGCAGAGTACAAAATAGGGGTGTCAGATATGTTTCGAAAGGGAGATTCCCTGACTGTTGAGGGAAAGAAAGTCAGATTTATGCAGGATGCGCGGCAGCTGGGTGATCCCGGCCACGGCAGGATCACCTATGGAGGAATCGCAGAAGGCGAGGACGGACAGAGATATTATGTCAAGTATGCCGGCGCATTTGAAAACACCAGTGACCAGTCTTATGCCAGAAAGGTCATGCGGCGCTGGGAGATGATTGATGTACAGGGAGACAGACCCCATCAGTTTGTCTCTCCCTTCCTGGCCGGGACAGCGGCACATGAGGTCATTCCGTGGAAGGAGACTGAGATCAATGTCGTGGTGATGGATTACGCGGATGGCATCAGTCTGCAGGACCGGGTCCGCCAGATCAGGGAACTGGAAAAAGACAGGAGAAAGAGGACAGAGGCCTACCGGCTCCGCTTTGACCTGATCCGCCAGCTCTTTCTGGGGATCCGGGACTACGCAGAAGGAGAAAATGGTACGGTTTACGTACACAGGGATCTGAAACCGGAGAATATCCGTGTGAAGGTCTGGGAAGACGAAAACCATATGACCCGCCAGCTGCTGAAGATCCTGGACTTTGATTTCCTGCTGGGGCCGGGACAGATGCCGGACCGGGGCGGAACCGCCGGTTATACCCATCCGGATCTGTATTTCGGCAGCGGCCTGGATCATACCGATCCCCAGAAACGCCTTTCCTGGGACCTGTATTCGGCAGGTATGCTGATTTACTATATCATGGAGGGGAAAGACCATTTTACGGAAGAAGCCTTTGAGGAAGGCGGGGAGGACCTCTTCACACTGAAGGGCATGCAGACTGACCGGATCTGGCCCGCATTTTCAGGCATGGTCCGCGATATGATCCGGATGGACCAGGTTCGCTATCAGAGCATAGGCGGCCTGCTTGCAGAGTATGAAGACTTTCTGCGCGGGCTGTTTGGAGATTATTATGCACAGGGATTTGCCCTGCCCCAGTATCTGGAACACAGCCCGGGACAGGAGGAGGGCGGCAGACGATATCATGTTTTCTGCCAGGTGCAGGAAACCGATGCGGAGGGGAAGCCGGCAGGAATTCCTT